>JASLGI010000005.1 GCA_030149685.1 Bacillaceae bacterium
TTTGGATTGCGATCTTTGCAGACATGGGAGCAACATTACTCGTTATCTTAAACTCACTTCGTCTCATGCGCGTTCAAAAGTAAGAGAGCGTGTTGGGGGAATTGGTATGCAATTACAACCGTGGACGATGGAAGAAGTCGATCAACTCATTCATTTTATGACGACGAATACGTGGCCGTTTGATGCAGAAGATAGCGTCGGACGCGATCTCGTTGAGAAGACGATTGAAGAAGGTGGCTATGCATCCGATGATGTAAAAACGTTTTGGGTGTTGAATGAAGACAAAGAGCGTGTCGGTATCGTGAAGATTTATGATCTTCGCGATGACGTCCCGCTTTTTGATTTAAGAATCGCTGATCGTTATCGAGGGAGAGGCTATGGGCCCCGCGCTTTGAAAAAGGTTGCGGAATACGTCTTTCAACTTGAAGAGAAAAAAATTCGACTTGCAGGACATACGCGACAAGATCATGTGGCGATGAGGAAAACATTCGAACGAGCAGGGTTTGTAAAAGAAGGCCAACTTCGCCGCGCATGGTTTGCACCGAAGGAAAATCGTTATTATGATGCTGTGACGTACGGCATGACGCGGGAAGATTTTGAACAAGGGACGTCGACACCGCTCGTTTGGGATGGGTATGACTCGTTAGATCCATTAAAGTCGATGCCTGAAGTGATTGAATCAGAACGTCTCTACTTACGTGCACCATCGATGGAACATGTTGAACTCATTTGGCGTGCGCGAATTCGGTCCCATGAAGAGCTGAAAGAATGGTTATCATGGGCGCAAATTCGTCCGACGAAAGAAGAAATTGAAGCACATACACGAGAGACGATCGCTCATTTTATGTTGAAGAAAGAATTGACGTTTCATTTATTTACAAAAAGACATGAGGAGTTTGTCGGTATTGTCACATTGAAAAATATCGATTGGTCGATTCCTTCGTTTGAAATTGGCTATTGGTTAGATACCGCTCATAGCGGTGAAGGATATATGCTTGAAGCGGTAGAGCGACTTTCTCAGTTTGCTTTTGAATCTCTCTGTGCGCGACGTGTAGAGATACGTGTAGCTGAACGGAATTGGAAAAGTCGTCGTATTCCAGAGAAGCTCGGCTTCCAGTTAGAAGGGATTCTCCGTCAAAATGCATTGACAGCCGACGGAACCCATTTACGAAATACGTGTATTTATGGCAAAATTGACTAAGGCAAGTAGTTGTCAATTCACTCGATTGTTGCCATAATAGAAGAGGATGATAGACTCATCCTCTTTTTTTTCGTGAAAAGGTTTAGGGTGAGTTCAAAAGGATCGTTCATTGAAAGAAAAAATAATAACGGGAGGCGGAAACATTGGCAACACCCGGCATGGAAGATTATATTGAACAAATTTACTTACAATATGAGATGCGTGGAGAAGCGCGTGTATCAGATATTGCAGAAGCACTCTCTGTTTTACCTTCTTCTGTTACAAAAATGGTGCAACGACTCGACCGCGAAGGGTATGTCGTATATGAGCGCTATCGTGGATTAGAGTTAACAGATAAAGGGATGCGCTTCGGGTATAAACTCGTTCGACGTCATGAGATGTTAGAAGAGTTTTTACGACTGATCGGTGTTGAAGAAGAAAATATTTATGAAGATGTAGAAGGCATTGAACATCACTTAAGTTGGAATGCGATGGATCGTATTACTGATTTAGTCGAGACGATGCAAGAAAGTCCAGAGTTTTTAGAAAAACTAAAAGAAACTCGGTCAAAAAAGAAGGATGAGATAGAATGATTATACAAGCAGGTACGATTCAGACGATGCGTTATGTAGAAGATGATGGTTCACGTTTTCGTTTTGAAAACGAAGACGTTACCGTTCTTTTAAACGCATCAGATATTCAAGAAGAGTTAACACATGGCGATGAACGAGAGTTGTTTTTATATGTCGATCGTCGTGGAGAATTAACAGGAACGACATTTTTACCAGAAATGACAGTCGGTGAGTACGGCTGGGCGACGGTGTTACGTCAAGAAGAAGAAGGTGTATATGTCGATATCGGTTCAACAATTGAAGTACTCGTCGACCGAGGAGACTTACCACGGTTACGCAAGTTGTGGCCAGATGTCGGAGATCGTCTCTTTATGACGCTTCGAACAGATGGAGGAGGTACGTTATTTGCTCGTCTAGCGACAGAAACAGTCGTTCAAGAAATCATTGATGAAGCAGATGCGACACTTCATAATGCGGATCTTCAAGCACGCCCGTATCGTTTACTTCCAGTCGGAACATTTCTACTAACAGAAGGACGTAAAATGTATCGTATTTTCGTCCATGAATCTGAACGAAAAGAAGAGCCACGACTCGGTTCGTTAGTCGATGTGCGCGTAATCGGTGTGAAAGAAGATGGCACATTGAACGGTTCGTTTTTACCACGTCGAGAAGAACGTCTCGATGACGATGCGCAAGTAATTTTTACGTATTTACAAGAAGTGGGCGGCGAAATGCCATTTCATGACCGTTCAGATCCAGAAGAGATTCGCGGGATGTTTAATATGAGTAAAGGTGCATTCAAACGTGCATTAGGTCGCCTCATGAAAAAAGGGCTCATCGAACAAAAAGATGGATGGACGACACTTATTCAAAAGTAAAAGGAACTTTTTTCTCCTCCAATCGTATAATTTGGTAGACTAAAGGAGTGATAACTATGTGGAAGCGTCATTTAGCATTACTAACCGCTTTCGTTTTAACCGTATCACTGTTCATTGCACCGCTAAAAGCAAGTGCGATTGAACAAGACGTCATTGATGAGAAGCTCGGGGTACCGATTGTCGTCTACGGGGCTAATTTAAATGCGGATGAAAAAGCACGTGTGCAGCAAAGTTTAAATGTCGGAAGTGATGTCGAAGAACATGTCGTCACAGGGCAAGAGCTCGTGAAATATATTCCTGATGGTAATCCGAATGCGCGAATGTTTTCTTCGGTGAAAATTACACGTCAAGATGCTGGAAAAGGGCTAGACATTCGTATCGTCACACCGAATGACATTACACAAGTAACGTCATCGATGTATGCGACAGCAATGGCTACAGCTGGTGTAGAAGATGCGATCGTTGAAGTAGCTGCACCAAAACCGGTGACGGGACATTCAGCGCTCGTCGGTATTTATAAAGCGTATGAAGTAACAGGGGGCGTTTTAGATACTGAACGTACGGACGTAGCGAATGATGAATTAAATCTTGCGACAAAACTTGCAGACGATACAGGTGTCGATGAAGATCGTATTACGCAGTTGTTAACAGAGATCAAACAACAAATCGGTGAGCAAAAGCCGGCAACGAAAGAAGATGTCGAACGAATTGTCAAAGAACAATTAGACAAGTTAGACATTCAATTAAGTGAAGAAGACCGTCAATTACTCATTGATTTAATGGATCGTATTCGAGGACTCAATATTGACTTTGATAAAATCTCGGACCAACTCGGTGATCTTTCATCTAAACTAAAAGAAAAAATCGACAATATTGACCCGGGTTTCTGGGAAGATGTTAAACAGTTTTTCCGTAATTTATGGGAGAAAGTACGCTCGTTTTTTGCAAAAGAGTGATCGATGAAAGGATGTATGACAAATGGAATTACAATTAGAATTTGTAGATTTTGGTGACGACACATTCAGTTTTCGTCAAATGGACGGGGAAGAACGTCTTGCAGAAATTTCTTGGACATTACTCGGCGATGTAATGGTAGTAGACCATACGTTTGTTTCAGAGAAACTTCGTGGACAAGGAGTAGCGAAAAAATTGCTCGACCGTGCAGCAAGTTATGCTCGCGAAAACAATTATAAAATTGAGCCAGTTTGTACGTATGTTGTTGCAGCATTTAAACGTTATCCTGAGTATCAAGATTTACAATGCGAAGTGACAAAGCCGGAAGAAGAATAAATGAATGTACGGGCGCTCTGCACAATGAAAGAGCGCCCTTTTTTTAAGGAGTGAATGAACGTGATCAGTCGTACAGCTGAAAAAGTGTTGATTGTTTTTGCTCAAGTGCTCGTACTTATCGGTTTAAGTATTTCTTTAATTTTAAGTGTCGGTGCGAATACGATGGCACAAGATCCATCTTTATACGATCAAGTAACCGATTCGTTATTGCATGATTCGAGCAACGGATTAACAGTTGCAGAATTTGAGTTTCTTTATGAGTGGATTTTACAAAATGATACGTATTTCTTTATTTTCGCAGGGATGATGGTGATTAGTTTCGTTTTATCAATCATCGCTTATCGTCAGCTTCCGACCGATCGTCCAGCGAAAAGTGCAACGAAATGGTTAATCGGTTCCGGTTTTTTTGCAGGAATTATTTTATTGCCATCGATTTTGTTGTATGTCGCAGCGGTTTTCGCTTATGCGAAAGAAGTAGAAATAGCCGAAAAATAAAGAATTATTGAAAATAGTCTCCTTTCGATGTTTACTTGTTAGTCTTTTGGGTATGTATACAAAAGACAAAGAGACAAGAATAACAAGGAGGCTATTTATCATGGCAAAGAAAAAAGGTTTAGTACTTACAGCTTTAGCAGCAGGTGCAGGAGCAGCATATGCTTATTTCCGTGACCCGAAAAATCGTGAGAAAGCAAAAGAGTGGGCAGACGATATGAAAGAAAAAGTAGAGGAAACGGTTGAAACAATCATCCCTTCAGACCAAGAGGAAGAAGGGAAAGAAAAACAGCACGAAGTCCCAGAAATTCCACCACATGACCCACGTCATAGTGATTTAGTAGAAAAAGCCGGCAATCCTGATCCGTATGACTTCCGTGATACTGAAATGGTTGAAGAAGGCGCTCAAACAGGCGTTCAGTATTACAACAAAGCAGTAGAAGAAGAAGCGACGGAAGATGCGAAAAATGACAAAAAAGACGAAAAAACAGAAAAATAATGAAAAAAATGCTTCAAAATGATTAAGAAAAGCGTTTCTCAGCCGAAATAGTAATAGAGAGGCGCTTTATTTTTTGTTTAGAAGATATTTTTGGGAGGGTTCATTATGAATCATATGATCAATACAGCATTACAGGAACCGGAGTACTATGACAACTGGTATAACCAGGAAGAAAGTGAGCTACCGGACTTAAAAACATTTTATCGTTTAGAAGATGCTTTTTTACTAGACTTGGAATATTTGGATAAAGATAGCGCTCGGGAGAAACTTTATCAATTAATCGAATATATGAATGAAAAACGTGAAGAAGAGCCTATTTGCGTACAAAATTACTTAATCGTTTTATCAGGACTTGTGACACGTCGTTTAGCATTTCACCACTTGAGTTCAGAAGAAGCGTTCGCATTTAATGTCGTTTGCGATACGATCGTAACGAATAAAATGACGAATACAAATGAACAAGCAGTAGCGGATGAATTGCTAGAGTTTTATATGTACGCTTTACGCGGACGTCATACACCAACGTTTGCACATGATACAGTAAACGAAGTGATTCGTTACATCGATGAACATTTGCTTTCTTTTTTAAGCGTCGAAGGGATTGCTGAAGAGTTCAGCGTAAGTACGAGTCATTTATCACGCATTTTTAAAGAACATACAGGTGTGACATTAGTCGAATACATCAATATTCGTAAAGTAGAAGAAGCGCAATATTATTTACGTTTTTCTACAGAGAAAATTTCGGATATTTCGAATCGATTCCATTTTTGTAATCAAAGTTATTTCACACGTATTTTCAAAAAGTATACGGGACAAACCCCTCGTCGTTTCCGTAATAGCTTAGAGCGTGACTTTTTCCACTACAACATTCAACCGAATGTCCAGCGCAGCTAAATAGAAAAATGTTCGGCAGCGATTCTTACTAAGTAATTGCTGCCGATTTTTTCATGGATATTTGTATTCTAGGTTGTATCTGTTGTATAATTTCAAGTAGTTTAAAGAAACTGTAGGTGAAGCGATTGAATAAAAAAGCACTGCTTGCGATAGCAGTCGCAGCAACAGCGCTATTTTTAAGCGGATGTCAAAGTGTAGAAAACCAAACAGGATTTTTCTACGGGACGTTCGTTCGACCGATGGAATGGTTTTTAGAGTTTTTTAGTAATCAAACAGGCGGTAGTTACGGTTGGGCAATTATTATTATTACAGTTATTGTTCGATTCGTTTTGATGCCATTTATGTTACGTAATTACAAATCACAGCAACAGATGAAAGTGAAGATGGATGCACTTCGTCCAGAGATGGAAGAGATTCAAGCGAAATTAAAAGATGCAAAAGCACGCAATGATCAAGAAGCGTTAATGAAGTTACAACAAGAGATGATGGGACTTTACTCAAAGCATGGCGTAAACCCACTCAATATGGGATGTTTACCACTTCTCATTCAAATGCCGATCATTATGGGTCTTTATTTTGCAATTCTTTACTCACCAGAAGTGAAGGAACAACCATTTTTATGGTTTAACTTAGGAGAAACAGATATTGCGATGACTCTACTCGCAGGTCTCGTTTACTTCGTTCAAGCACGTATTTCTTTATGGACGATGCCAGAACAACAGCAACAACAAATGAAATTTATGATTTATTTCTCACCGATCATGATTATGGTCATTTCATTTAACGTCATGGCAGCACTTCCGCTTTATTGGACAGTGAGTGGATTACTCCTCGTATTACAGACGGTTTTAGGACGTCTCTTTTACGCAAAAGAAATACCAGCAAAAGAAGAATAATTTTGAAGAGAGGAATGATGCATTCATCATTCCTTTTCTTCTGTATAAGGGGAAGATTAAATGAGTCAACATCAAACGTCGAGAAAATCGGTATGGGGAATGTTAATTGTCGGAGTGTTATTTTTAGGGATTGTCGTTTTTTGGCAAAAAGATGCATTTTTCGGAGAGCAAGCAGTCGTTGAAGAAGTAGAAGAAAAGCAAACGACAGAAGAAGTGAATGAAGAAGGAACGACCGTTGAGAAGACAGAAGAAGAAACTGTTGACGGGGTAGAAGAAGAGCCATCGAAAGAAGTAAAGAATAAAGATGAACTTGTCGTCGATGAAAATGGATACATAGAAGGAATGACTTTACCGAGCCAGCCGACATATATTGACGGTGTTTTAATCGCAAGTAAGCAATATCCACTGCCTGCGTCGTTCAACCCTGGAGAAGACCCAGAAGCACGACACGCATTCGATAAAATGGCAGAAGATGCAAAAAAAGCAGGATTTACAATTACGGCTTTTAGTACGTTTCGTTCGTACGATTATCAAGTAGAGCTTTACGACCGTTATGTCGCTCGTGACGGACAAGCAGAAGCGGATCGTTATAGTGCGCGTCCAGGGTATTCAGAACACCAAACAGGACTTGCCTTTGATATCGGAGAAGTAGGAAATGAAGCAGATTGGGCGTCGAATCGCTTCGGAAAAACAGCTGCGGGTCAATGGGTGAATGATCATGCCCATCAGTATGGGTTCATTTTACGTTATCCTGAAGGGAAAGAACATATTACAGGATATATGCATGAATCGTGGCATTTCCGTTATGTCGGTGAAAAGTTAGCTCAAGAAATTCATCAAAAAGGACTTACACTTGAAGAATATTTAGGCGTTCCTACACCGAAAAAGAAATAATAAAAGCGCTTGAGCAATAGACTCGAGCGCTTTTTAAAATTATAAAATAGGTGAGAGTAATCGAGAAATCGATTCTTTCATTTTGATCACGTTTGAACGGTTCAAATACATTTCATATGTTAGCTCGGATGACTTTTCCATATCTTCATGGAAAAGTTGTGCGAGCTTTTTCGATTGTTCATAGTCATAGATAAAAGCGTTCACTTCGAAGTTTAATTTAAAACTACGGAAATCAATATTCGCTGTTCCGACGGTCGATACTTCATCATCGACGACGATCTGTTTTGCGTGAATGAAGCCATTTTCATAGATGAATACACGTGCCCCTGCTTTTAATAACTTTCCGACATTCGAATACGTCGCCCAATAAACAAACATATGGTCCGGTTTGTTCGGAATCATAATACGAACGTCTACACCTGATAATGTGGCGATTCGTACAGCATCTAAAAAACTGACATCCGGGATAAAATACGGTGTTTGAATGTAAATGTATTTCTTTGCCCGATTGATCATTTTTAAATACCCGTCTTTAATTTGTTCCCATTCAGAGTCTGGTCCACTGGAGACGATTTGCATAGCGACATCGCCTTCAGATGGTTTAGGCCATGGGAAATAACGTTCTTCGTACGAAATTTGATTATGTTCTTCCGCTTGTGTCCAGTCCATAATGAACCGTGTTTGAAGTGGAAGTACGGCACTTCCGGTAATACGTAAATGTGTATCTCGCCAGTAGCCAAACTTTTTTGCTAAACCGAGATACTCATCGCCGACGTTGAACCCTCCGATATAACCGATATTTCCGTCAATGACGACGATCTTTCGGTGATTTCGATAATTGAGTCGAGGATTAATGAGCGGGAAAATAGATGGGAAGAAGACGCCAACTTCTCCACCGTGTTTCATCAATTCTTTAAAATCGCGTTTCCTCACACCACGTGAACCGATATCATCAAATAAAACACGTACTTTTACGCCTTCTTTCGCTTTTTCGACTAAAATGTCTAAAATTTCTTGGCCGAGGTTGTCGAGACGTAAAATGTAGTATTGGAAGTGGATATGATCTTTCGCTTGACGCAAATCTTCTTTTAGTGCGTCAAACTTTTCTTTTCCGTCATTGAAAATCGTCATGTCATTATCTTGAGTTAAGATTGCATGGTTGTTGACGAGGTGCATATAAATCATATCTTCATATTTTCGTACTTCTGGCTTTTTAAAGTCGCATTCTCCACAACCGAGTTCTTCGACTTGTTCTTCAATCAATTGTTCAATCCCAATTTTGTTTTGGTCTTTCCAACGAAATAAGTGTTTTTTGCGTAAACGTCGTCCGAGTAATAAATAAATAATAAACCCAAGTACCGGAATGAAAAAGAGTACGAGGAGCCACGCCCATGTCGCAGCAGGATCGCGCCTTTCTAAAAAGATGAGCGCGAGTGCAAGAAACATGTTCAAAATTAAAATGATCGCAATGGACCAACTAACGAAACTAGTCACGTAAAAAACCCCCTTCTAACGAACATCTCCTTTAGTATACAGAAGTCCGCTTACGATTGCTCTTTTCGAACGCGCAACGTTTTCGTTGAACGAGCGAAGAGGAAGATGAAAATAATAGAGAAAATCGCAATCGCACTTGAAATGTAATAAATGTTTCCTCCTGCTTGTGTGAATAACCAAGCGAATAAAACAGGTCCGATAATACGTCCCATATTATCCATTGAATACGCCATACCTGCAGCAGTTCCGTATCGTCCACCAGATTCTTTTGATGTTAAGGCGACGAGAATCGTACGTCCTAGTGCGTTTCCGGCAGTAAATACACTTAAAGCGATACCTGCTGTTAGTAAGTTATCTGAAAATGGAATGAGAATTAACCCAATCGCTGTAATAATTTGTGCAGCATAGAGCCAAGTTGTCTCTGTGCCGTCTTTTACTTTTCGAACGACCCCACCTTGAATCGCTGCATCGACAAGTCCGCTAGCCATGAATAAATAGCCGACTTGAAGTGGCGTAATGCCGATATTATCAATTTGGAACAATTGGAACGTTGATTCGATCCCTGCGAGTAAAAAAGTAATCGCAAATGAAAGAGCGAATAAAAATCCGATACGGTAACGCCACATTTTTAAACCGCCTGTCGGAACGATTTCGCGTTTTTTCGCTTCTCCGTGACGCTCTGGTTCTTTTAAAACGAAACTTGCATAGAAAATGAGTAAAAATGTGATTGTCCCTGAAACGATAAATGGTAATTGGAGACTAATATCACCTAAAATACCACCGATTGCTGGACCGAAAATAAATCCGAGACCGATCGACATACCGAGAAGTCCCATATATTTATTTCGCTCTTCGTCTGTTGTCATATCAGCGACAAAACCTGTGACCGCTGTGTAAAGAGCACCAGAGAAAATACCTCCAATTACGCGAGAAACGTAAAGAAGTGGTAAGTTGTGCATAAACAGTGCGAATAAAA
>JASLGI010000007.1 GCA_030149685.1 Bacillaceae bacterium
TTTATTGGGGTATAGCCAAGCGGTAAGGCAACGGACTTTGACTCCGTCATTCGTTGGTTCGAATCCAGCTACCCCAGTTACATAAGCGGAAGTAGTTCAGTGGTAGAATACAACCTTGCCAAGGTTGGGGTCGCGGGTTCGAATCCCGTCTTCCGCTCCATGATGGCGGCATAGCCAAGCGGTAAGGCACGGGTCTGCAACACCCTTATCACCGGTTCGATTCCGGTTGCCGCCTTCATTTAACTGTTTAGTCCATGACTAAACAGTTTTTTTGTGCGAAAAAATGGTTTTTATCGTATATGTTTGGAAGAGGTACGGTGACTTTTTTAGATTCGTATACATAAAAAACGCACGTCTCTTTGTTTTCCTATATCCTTTTTTAATTTGAAAAGGATTAAACAAAGGACGTGCGCTATGAATCAATAGAAATATTTGCTAATGAGTCGTGTGTTTCTCGTTTATTTACAATGATTTACTTTATCCAATCGATCGTATAGTGACCGCCATGAATATGATCAAAAAACTGTGCAGCTCGTTCTATTTGTTCTTCGGCGAGTGATTGTTCAATCGATTGTGGAAAGAAGAAATGTTGATATACTGTATGTTTACCTTCAGGAATCGGTTCAATCATTTTTTGAATATCAATGTTTTGATGCATCGATAAAAAGACAGGCAATTGAAATTGTAAGTTAAATAAAACAGTCATGTCTTCCATACTTGATGATCGATGAATCCATCTTTCTTCAGCAATCTTTTGAAACATTTGATAAAATAAAGTAGTTGTAAACGGAATCGTGCTTATGGAAGACCAATTGTTTTTCAATTGATTCCATTGTTTCAATGCATCTTGAGACTGTTCTATTGAAAAGTAGAGTTGTTCTTGAAATAGTTGAAGTCGTCCTTTGATCATTTGAGGGCTTTTGCCATTTGTAGCATCATAATAAGTAACACGACCAATACGTATAAATTTAGAATAGTTTGGAGTAAGTGAGTGCATAAAATACCTCCTATTTTGTATTCTTTTATTTTAACATAAGGAGTGAGGAAGATGAATGTAGAAGAGTTGCAACAGAGTATTCGAGAGTATGCAGCGTATATAGGAATCGATAAAATTGGCTTTACGACCGCTGAGCCATTTGTCGAGTTGAAGCATCGATTAATTCGTCATCGTGAGCTCGGATATGAATCTGGTTTTGAAGAGAAAGATCTAGAAAAGCGAACGACTCCGACATTATTATTAGATGGAGCGCAAAGTATTATTTCGATTGCGGTCGCTTACCCGTCTAAAATGGAAGGGGGAGGACCGAAAAGTACGCGCACAGAGCGTCGTGGACTCTTTTGCCGAGCCTCATGGGGAGTTGACTATCATACGGTGTTGCATGAGATGCTAGCGGAGTTGGAGGCGTATATTCAGCTTCTTGTACCTGGAGCTAAGTGTAAGTCGATGGTTGATACTGGGGAATTGTCCGATCGAGCGGTTGCAGAACGAGCAGGTATCGGATGGTCAGGGAAAAATTGTTCAATCATTACACCTGAATTCGGTTCATATGTATATTTAGGAGAGATGATTACAAACATTCCGTTTCACCCTGATGAGCCGTTAGAGGACCAATGTGGAGATTGTACGTTATGTATGGATGTTTGTCCGACGAGTGCTCTCGTACAACCTGGACAATTGAATGCACAACGTTGTATCGCTTATATTACACAAACGAAAGATCCGGTTCCTTTAGAGTTTCGCGACAAAATTGGAAATCGAGTGTATGGCTGTGATACGTGCCAGATGGTTTGCCCGAAAAATCGTAAGAAACATAATTTACATCAAAAAGCATTTCAACCAGAAGGTGAATTAGTAAAACCGGTTTTACGCGACTTGCTTACTCTTTCAAACCGTCAGTTTCAAAGAAAGTTTGGTCATATGTCTGGTGCTTGGCGTGGGAAAAATCCGATTCAAAGAAATGCGATTATCGCTTTAGCTCATTTCAAAGATGAGACAGCGATTTCTGATTTAGCCGAGCTTTTAAAAAATGATCATCGACCGATGATTCGTTCAACATGTGCGTGGGCGCTCGGAGAAATTGGTACAAACGAAAGTAAAGTAGTATTAGAAGAAGCACTCATGAAAGAAAAAGAAAGTAGTGTTCGAAAAGAAATTGAACGAGCACTTGAACAATTAATGAAAGAAGTGGAAGCATGACAGTTCATATCGTTTTATATCAACCGCAAATTCCAGCAAATACTGGAAATATTGCACGTACGTGTGCAGGAACAAATACACATTTACATTTAATTCGTCCATTAGGTTTTTCAACAGAAGATAAAATGTTAAAACGTGCTGGACTTGATTATTGGCAACATGTCAATATTACGTATTACGATCATATCGATGAGTTATTTCAACAGTATCCGAATGAAAGATTTTATTACATTACGAAGTTTGGAAAGCATCGCTATACCGATGTTTCTTTTAAAGAAGGCGAAAATATTTTCTTCATATTTGGACAAGAGACGAAAGGCTTACCAGATACTTTATTAGAACAACACCCAGAACGTTGTTTACGAATTCCGATGGATGATACGCATATTCGTGCATTAAATTTATCAAATACAGCAGCAATTATCGTTTATGAAGCGTTGAGACAACGCGGTTTTCCCTTCGAATAAAGAAATAAGTCTTTTTTCATAAAATATTAAAGATAAAAATTTGGGAGTATGGTATGATATTAGTAGAAAAATAAGGAGGGATTGGATTGTTCACAAGAAGAAAAGATGATCAGAAGGAACAACAACTAACAGAAGAGATTCATCGACTACAAGATGAATTGCAACGAGAACGTAGACAAGCTGACGATCAATTAAAAGCGACAAAACAAAAAGTAAAAGATGCTTTATTGGAATATGAACAAGCCGTTCGAGCGTATAGCGAGGTAGAGCGAGTAACCGATCAAGTAAATACGAGTATTCAACAAATAAAGTATTCAGCGACGAATTCATTAGATACTGTTCACCAGTTAGACCAAGCGATTGCAACATTACAAACAAACGCTAGCGACATGGTCACTCATGCCTCTGAAGGAGTAGAGGAAGTAAATAGTATTGCTGACGTTATTCAACGTTTAGGGGAGCATATTCGTTCATCTGAAGAAAGTATGTCTAACTTAAGTGAGCGTTCAGAAGAGATTCAATCGATTGTAGGTGTGATTGAAGATATTGCAGCACAAACAAACTTACTTGCATTGAATGCATCGATTGAAGCAGCTCGTGCAGGAGATTCTGGAAAAGGTTTTGCTGTCGTTGCTCAAGAAGTTCGAAAGCTTGCAGAAAGTACATCTGATAGTACTGCAAATATTCAAACGTTAACTTCTTCTTTACGTGAGGAAATTGAACATGCGCTTGATGCTACACGAGAAAGTGCAGCAGTAATTGATAAAGGTGTAGACGTAAGCGAAGGTACAGCAGAAAAAATAGCTACGATCGCACAACTTTTACAGACGAATGAACAAGATATCGAAGAAGCAATGCGATATATTCATGAACAACAACAGTCAATGACGTCATTTCAACAAGAAGTGGATGTAATTAGTGAATATATTCAAGAGAACGAAGAAAAAATGTCTCAACTTCAAAGAGAACAACAACAAGCTGTTCGTCAAATTGAACAAAGCATTCGTTCATAATTACATAAGAGCTTGAATAGAAAAAAGCCACTTGAATTTTAAAATTCAAGTGGCTTTTATTTATTGTTGAGGCGTGTGATCTAATAAGTCGACATGCCATTTCTCATTTGTCCATGGATGTGTAAATGTTAGCTCAGTTGCTTGTAAACGCATCGTTCGAACATGAGTTTGTTCGTTATATAATGTATCTCCGACAATCGGGTAACCTGCGTGCGCTAAGTGAACGCGAATTTGGTGTGTTCGCCCTGTTTTTAATTGCAAGCGAACGTGGGATTCATTTCGTACAGGATCATATCCTAAGAGAACATAATCTGTTTGAGCCTGTTTCCCACCACGAGTTGTAACGACTTGTTTATTACTATGACGGTCTTTTTGGATATTACCAGTGAAAGACCCGATTGCAGGACGAACGTTACCATCTACATATGCTTCATAGACTCGTTCAATTTGTTGGTCTTCTAGCAGAGCATCCGCAATTGCTTTTGCGATTGGGTTTTTTGCTAAAAGTAACCAGCCTTCTGTTTCTTCATCTAGGCGGTGAACATGTTCTACATAGGGTGAATCGATATGGTAAGCAGCTGCATTCATACAAGTATTCGTTTCTTTCGGATCATTCGGATGTGTTTTCCATCCTTGTTCTTTCCAAACAATCGCAAAGTGTTCATCTTCTTTTGCAACGTATAAAGGAGTGTCCCACGGTATATAAGAAGAAGGTGGAAGGGGAGTTGTTAGTTGAGCAACTGTCCCTTCTGAAACACGATGATCAAAAAATATCGGTGCTCCTTCGATAGTCATCGCTTCGTTCATACGTAACTCATGAACCCGCTTTTTCCCTAAGCCGATGACGTCCCGCAAGTATTGTGCGGGTGTCATCGTTTGAGGAAATGTGATAGAAAATGTGAGGGTCACTGTAAAAACTCCTTCACGTTTTCTACTGGTTGATTTCCAATTAAGCGATCTTCTTCTTTTCCATCTTTATAGTGAATGAAAGTTGGCCATGCTTGTACATCAAACTGCTCCAATTCTGTACGGTGTTCAAACACATCTAATTTTTGAATTTTAATATCCGCTTCTTTTGCAGCTTCTTCTAATTTTGGACTAAACTCTACACAGTAAGGGCAGTCGTCTGAATAAAAGTAGACGTAAAAGTCTTCATTTTTTTCAATTTTTGCGTTCACTTTTTCAGGTGTTGTTTGTTCAAATACATCTGCTTGTTTTGAATCTGAAAGCGATGTGAAATACCAAGCGCCTCCAGCACCGACAACAATGAGTGCCAGTAAAATAAGTATCGTACGTTTCATTATGAATGCTCCTTTTCGTTATGAGGTAATTTTTTAGCTTCGATAAACAAAATATGATGTCCTTCAGCAGCTAAAGTAGAAAATGTAAATCCTTGTTCGCTCACTACTTCTTTTTCTCCTTCTTCAAAGTGTTGAGACATGAACCATCCGCCGATTGTATCGATATCATCTTCGTCAATTGTAATGCCTAATGTTTCATTCACACTGTCAATTAAAACTTTCGCATCAAAAATATAGTGAGTGTCTGAAATTTTTTGAATTTCAGGAACTTCGTGCACGTCAAACTCATCTTGAATTTCACCGACGATTTCTTCTAATATGTCTTCGATCGTAACGAGTCCACTCGTTCCTCCGTATTCATCGACGAGGATGGCCATATGAATACGTTCTCTTTGGATTTTTAAAAGTAGGTCATTGATCGGCATAGAGTCAATCGCATGAATAATCGGTTGGACATAACGAACGACTCGGTGATTAGCAGCTCGCTCATCTTTAATATAAGCAGTAAGCAAATGTTTCATATTGACAAGCCCAATGACGTGGTCTTTATCACCATCGACGATTGGATAACGTGTAAATTGTTCGACGCCGATGACGTTAAATACTTCAGATAAAGTCATCGTCTTATCAATTGTAATCATTTCTGTACGCGGCACCATAATTTCTTTTGCAATCCGTTCGTCGAATTCAAAAATACGATTGACGTATTTGTATTCAGCAGAGTTAATTTCTCCACTTTTAAAACTATTGGATAAAAGTTTTCGTAACTCTTCTTCAGTATGACTTACTTCTAATGTCGTCATCGGTTGTACGCCAAACAGTTTAGCAAGCATATTGCCTGAAAAGTGAAGGGCGTATAAAAAAGGTCGCAAAAGAAAATAAGTACTCAAAATAATCGGTGCCAAAAAGAGTGCTAATTGTTCTGCATATTGTACAGCAACGAGTCGCGGCAATAGTTCGCCAGCGAGTAAATAGATAAAGCTGATCGTGAGCAAAGTCAAGATGATTGAAATGATAGAAAAAGTCGTTTCAGTCAATGAGAATGATTGAAACACTACTTTCCATATCGGTTGAAACAGCGGTTCGCTTAATAGCCCGATTGCTAAAGTTGATATGGTAATGACGAATTGACATAAAGCTAAATATTGATCGAGTGAGTCGGTAACTTTCTTTAAGCGAATGGCGCGAGGGTCTCCTGCTTTGGCCTTTTCATCAATGGTACTTCGAGATGTCCGGACAACTGCAAACTCTGCGGTAACAAAGAGAATTGTGAGTAAAAAGAAGACAGCTAGTGCTGTCCAACGTATCGGTATGGTCAAATAATCGCCTCATTCCTACATAGAAATTATGCGTTGGATGAAGCTCCACCTCCTTTTGAAGTAGTAGTGAAGTTGTCTCTATAATAATTTATCTTTTTTGAAAAGACAAACGAAATCAAAGAAGATAACAAATTGGCCGTTAGAAAACAAAAGTATATGGAGAGAAGAAGTATGATAATATATTGATACAGTAATTGTTTTGCACGACTGGGGGAGAGTATGTTTGCAATGGACCAAATGGTTACAACAGGTGACGAATCAGTTTACCTCATATAATCGAAATATCAAGTTATTTATTTTGGCGAATGTTTTTATCCAAATTGGAATGGGTATGTTTGCCGTCATGTACAACTTATACATAAGAGAATTAGGAATGCCGGATACAGTGAGTGGTCGAGTCATTTCAATGACGGCGATTGCGACGGCGATTATGCTCGTACCAGCTGGATTTTTGAGTGATAAAATCGGTCGAAAAAAAGTATTAATTGTTGGAGCTTTTCTAGCTGTATTTACGTTGTATTACCGAAGTATCGTAATAACAGAAGAACCGATTGTCATCGCTGCATTTTTCACAGGGCTTTTCATGGCATTTTTCCAAGTATCAGGAGTTCCATTTTTAGCAGAGAACTCTAGTCCGTCTGAACGCGTCCATTTATTTAGTATTCATTTTGCTTTAATGACGCTTTCTGCCGTTGTCGGAAGTTTAGCAGGGGGCGTGTTTGCGGACTTGTTACAATGGATGTTCGCCTTAGAATCGTATGTCGCGATTCGTTGGGCGTTAATTAGTGGAGCAATTCTTTTTACAATTGGACTTATTCCTTTATTCCGATTAGAAGAGCGTCCACAACCGAGCACGACGGTGAATGCGAGTGAAAAAGAAAAAAGCTTCGTTCCACAAGATGCAAGCTTTAAGCGGAATATCGTTTTAATTTTGCACTTCTCATTAGCCGGTCTTTTAATCGGTCTCGGGTCAGGGCTCGTCGTACCTTATTTAAATTTATACTTTGCGAACCGGTTCGATGCGTCCAATAGTTATATCGGTTTCATTTTAGCGCTCGGTTCAGCGATGACAGCTGTAGCGATGATGATCGGTCCACGTCTTGTGAAACGGGTCGGCAAAGTACGAGCAATCGTTGCGTTTCAGTTATTGTCGATTCCCTTTTTACTCATTACCGCATTTACTCAATCGTTACTCATTGCCTCGCTCGGCTTTTTACTTCGCCAAGCGTTAATGAATGCGGCAAACCCGATTCAAAGTGCGGTGGCGATGGAAATTGTTGCAGATAAATATAAAGGGCTTGCCAACTCGATGAATCAAATGGTTTTCCAAGTAGGATGGGCATCGATGGCGCCGATTGCAACAGGTCTTGTGATTAGTCACGGTTCTTATTGGGGATATGTATATACGTTCGGGCTGACGTCTTGTTTATACCTTGCAGCAGCAGCTTATTATTTCATCGTTTTCGGCAAGATGAAGTTGTCTCGAACTTAAGGAGGATATTATGATGAAAATAATCGGCACGATTTTATTTATGGCAGCAGTCGGTGCAATTATCGGTAGTTTAACGAACCGACTCGCAATTACGATGCTTTTTCGCCCGCATCATGCAAAATATATTGGAAAATGGAAAGTGCCATTTACACCTGGGCTTATTCCGAAGCGTCGGGATGAGCTAGCAGAACAGCTCGGTCGTACGGTTGCGCACTATTTATTAACACCTGAGCTATTGCGTGAAAAGATTTTAACAGATGCGAATGCTGAAAAAATGGCGCAATTTCTAACAGAAAAAGGTCGCACATACATTTTCGATTCTGAAGCAACATTAAATGAATGGTTAGAACGAGCGAATGCGACTCGAGCTATCCCTGAAGTTGAACAAAAAATTGAGCAGTGGATCGACATGAAAGTAATAGATGTCGAACGTCGATTAACGAATGATACGATTCAAGGAGTCGTTCCTGAACGTTTCTTAGGAGAAATCGATGAACGGATTCCGATGTGGTCAGAAGCTTTATTAAGTCGAGGAGAACAATTTGTTCAATCAGAAGAAGGGTATGAAGCGATTCAAGCGATGCTCAATGAGTTTTTAGCATCGAAAGGAACATTCGGTCAAATGGCACAAATGCTTTTCGGTGATTCAGATACGCTCGTTCGGAAATTTCAAAAAGAGGCATTAAAATTTCTTCGAGCAGAAAATACTTCGCACTTACTAGAAGACTTTTTATCAAATGAATGGTATCGTATGAAGCATCGCCGTGTAGAAGAAGTGCTCGGAGATTTCCCTTGGAGAGATGTTCGAACATCTTTAAAACAATATGCGATTCATACATTGAATTTAGAAGAACGTCTCGACGTTCCACTACGTGCATATTGGCCGACAGGGGGCGATTGGTATGAAAACACTATCGTACCGCAAGTCGTTGATTACGCGTTCGTTGAAGCAGAAAAACAGTTCAGTCGAGTCATTGAATCGTTTGATATTGAAGGAACGGTGAAAGACCAAGTGAATTCATTTTCTCTCGACATGTTAGAACGTCTCGTCATCGATATTGCAAACAAAGAATTAAAGATGATTACATGGTTCGGAGGACTTCTCGGAGGAACGATCGGGGTAGTGCAAGGAATTATCGTCATCTTAACTACTTAGGAGGAAACAAATAATGACAGTAAATATTCATGATCACATTCATACATTTGTGGATGCATTCAAACAGACAGAACAAGTAGAAGCTTTTGAAAAAGCAGTCGCAGCGGTAAAAGAAGATGACGCAGCAAAAGCAGTATATATGGAGCTTCGCGAAGTAATGAGCGGTATTTATGAAAAGCAAGCACAAGGTCAAGAGGTTACACAAGAAGAAGGAATGAAATACGAAGAAGTTGCACAACGCGCTCAACAAAACGAACTCGTCGATGCGATGCTTCGTGCAGAACAAGGTGTCGGAATGTTAATGGAAGAAGTAACGAAACATTTATTAGAACCTGTTCAAAAAATTTACGAAACATTAGACTAATGAAGAGTCGATGAGGCGTGCGAACCTTTCGCACGTCTTTTCTCATTTGAAGGAGGAAACGTAATGAAAGAAATTTATTTTCCCTATGAAATTCCACAAGATTACATACGGATGTATACACATTTAGCGAATTTGTTTTTCGAGCGCTCAAAAATACGTCGCAAACAACATGGAGATTATACAGTTGAATTGTTTGTCGAAAAAGACCGAGAGACTTATCGAGGCAAAGGAACGTTAACGACAAACGAAGAGACGTATGAAACGACGTATGAAGAAAAGATAGAAGCACGTTGGTTGTCTGAACAACATCAAGAAAAGCGGATATATTCACGTTTATTTTTACAACTTCTTGAAAAAGAAACAGGGATGTATCAACATTGGGGAGTGCTAACAGGTATTCGTCCGATGAAATTGTATCATCGACATTATCAAAAATATGGCGATCATACATTAGTGAAAAAAGAAATGAGTGAGAGTTACCGTATTTCGGATGAGAAGTTAGAGATGATGGAACGTATTCATGAAGTTCAACTTGCAGCAATGCCAGATTTATATGATTTGAAAAAAGAAGTGAGTATTTATATCGGTATCCCATTTTGTCCGACGAAGTGTGCCTACTGTACTTTCCCAGCGTATGCGATTCAAAGCCATCGAAATACAGGACGGGTCAATACATTTTTAGATGCTTTACACGAAGAGATTCGCGCAATCGGTCATATTTTAAAAGAAGAAGATGTTCGCATTACGACAATTTATTTCGGTGGTGGTACGCCGACGTCAATTGAAGCCGACGAAATGGATGCTTTGTATGAGGTGATGTATGAGTCATTTCCACATATGGATAACGTACGAGAAATTACTGTAGAAGCAGGTCGCCCAGATACAATTACAGTAGAAAAGCTAGAAGTATTAAAAAAATGGGGCATCGATCGGATCAGTGTGAACCCACAATCTTATACAGATGCGACACTTAAAGCGATTGGCCGTCATCACACAGTAGATGAGACGATCGATAAGTTTTGGCTCGCACGTGAACACGGGATGAACAATATCAATATGGATTTAATTATCGGATTACCAAATGAAGGATTAGAAGAGTTTCAGCATTCATTAGATGAAACAGAAAAAATGCAACCGGAATCCGTTACTATTCATACATTATCATTTAAACGAGCATCCGATATGACGAAAAATAAAGAGCGTTATCAAGTTGCTGATCGACCGACAGTTGAAGAGATGATGAAGATGGGCGAACGTTGGACAAAAGAGAATAACTATATACCTTATTACCTATACAGACAGAAAAATATACTAGGCAATTTGGAGAATGTAGGGTATTCTAAAAGAGGAGAAGAAAGTTTATATAACATTTTAATTATGGAAGAAGCTCAAACAATTATCGGTATTGGAAGTGGTGCTTCGAGTAAGTTTGTCGAACCGACTGGGAAAATAACTCAGTACTTAAATCCGAAAGAGCCTGTTGCTTACACTTTAGGACATCAAAAAGTTGCTAAAGAAAAAGGTGAACTACTAGTAGAAGTTTTAAAAAAGCTAAACAAATAGGCAGAATGGCCGATATTTGATATGAGTAGAAGGGGGTGCACACGATGATTGAAAAAACGTTGAAAGATCCGACGGTTCAAGCGACTGCGATTCAACAACCGAGGGGGATTCGTCCAACAGAAACGCCTGATATTAAGCGCGAAGCACGCGATGAGTTGACGGTGTCTCAGGCGAAGGATTTAACAGCGAGTATGAATCGTTTTTTAGAAACGGTTGATACACAGTTACGTTTTCAATTTCATGAGGAGTTAAATGAATATTACGTGACGATCGTAAATAGCCAAACAGATGAAGTCGTTCGAGAAATACCATCGAAGCGTCTCATGGATATTTATGCGGCAATGCGTGAATTCATCGGTGTGTTAGTCGATCAAAAAATATAGAAAGGTGTGTTCAATATGAGAGTTTCAGGTTTGTCATCGGGAATTGATACGGAAAGTATTATTGATGATATGATGCGTGCGCATCGTTTGCCATTGGATAAAATTACACAGAAAAAACAATATGTTGAATGGCAAATGGAAGATTATCGAAAAATCAATCGTGATTTACGCGAATTAAGTGATAGTTTATTCGATACGATGATGAAGTCTTCTACATACCGAGCAAAAACTGTGAATATTTCAAATCCTGATGCAGTAGCAATTAAAGGATTGAATGCACAAAATGATTTTGCAGGTACGATTCAAGTGAATCAATTAGCGACACAAGCTACATTGCAAAGTGGCGACCAAGGGATTGGACGCAATTTGTCAATGGATACGAAGTTAAGTGAGATTGAAGCATTTCAAGGACAGTCTTTCCCATTAGAGTTAACAGTTACTGTGCCAAATGGCGAAGAAAAAACAGTTCAACTCGATAGCGATATGTCTCTGTCAAAAGCGATGAGTGAAATTAGTTCACGTACAGGTGCTACTGCTTTTTACGATTCATTTTCAGGAAAGATTGCACTGACATCAAAAGAAAGCGGTGCAGGAGAACTGACGGTTTCAGGCAGTTTCGCGACAGCCGCTAGTTTATCGAACGGAATTTCAACAGCTGGGAAAAATGCTCAGTTTGAATTTAATGGTTTAGTAACAGAGCGTGCGTCGAATAACTTTGATATCAATGGATTTGATATTCAGCTGAAACAAGTGACAGACCAGCCAGTAACATTTTCATCAGCACCAGATGTCGATAAAGTCGTTGAATCTATCGAAAAGTTTGTTGATGATTACAACGCGTTGATCGCTGGAGTGAATGAAAAAGTTCGTGAGCCGAAATATCGTAACTTCCACCCATTATCGTCTGAAGAAAAAGAAGCGATGAAAGATCGTGAAGTCGAGTTATGGCAAGAGAAAGCTCGCAGCGGAACATTGCGCAACGATCCGACATTGTCAAATATGCTTTCATCGTTACGTGTCGCTATGGGAAGTTCGGTCGAAACGAAAGATGGCGAACGAATTAGTTTACGAGATATCGGTATTACGACATCAAAAGAATATACCGATCGTGGAAAGCTAGAAATCGATAAAGACAAATTACGTGAAGCGATTATGGAAGATCCGAATAAAATTCACGAACTATTTGCAAGTAACGGAAAAGATGGGGCGACAAAAGGAATTGCCGTTCAATACCGTGAAGCAATCGATGCGAGTCGTCAAACGATATCTAATCGAGCAGGAACAGTCGGGGCTGTCAATGATACATTTACATTAGGGCGTACAATTAAAACGATGAATCAACAAATTGAGCGTTTTGAAGAACGTTTACAACGTACAGAAGAACGATATTGGCGCCAGTTTACAGCGATGGAAAAAGCGATTCAACGCGCTAATGAGCAATCAGCCCAGTTAATGAATTCACTCGGCGGAATGTAAAGAATTTTAAAAAAGGGGTCATAGATTCATGTCAAAAAATAATCCGTATGCAGCTTATCAACAAAATACAGTGAATACATCATCACCCGGAGAATTAACTTTAATGTTATATGATGGGAGTTTGAAATTTATTGCACGTGCGAAACGAGCGTTAGAAGAAGAGCAGATTGCGGAGAAGAATGAAGCTATTCAACGAGCACAAGCAATTGTCACTGAGTTGATGGTGACACTTGACCGTTCTGTTCCTATCGCAGAAAATATGTTAGCTCTTTATGAATATGTGAATTACAATTTAATTGAGGCAAATATTCATAATGACGTAGAGAAATTAGATGAAGCAGCAAACATTATGCGAGAGTTTCGTGACACGTGGAAACAAGTGATTCAGATCAATCGTCAAAAGCAATTTGCTGATGTGGATGAAATTTAATGAGAGAAGCGATCAACGACTGGAAAAAAACGACGGTACTCATTACAAAGTTAGCGCGAATAACTGATGAAAGTCGTAGAGAAGAAGTTCTTCAGACAATCGATGCTCAATTAGAAAAAAGAGAGCAACTCCTTCCTCATTTAATACCGCTATTTACGGACATTGAAGCCGCTGAAAAAGAACGACTCATTCAATTAGAAAGCGACATGAATGAAGCTTTAAAGAAATTTCGAGAAGTACTAAAAGAAGAATTGTTTACAATGAAGGCAAAAAAAGGGACAGTAAAAAATTATGTCAATCCGTATGATAAAGTCGCACGGGACGGTACTTATTACGATACGAAGCAATGAATCGAGCGGTCGATTCATTGCTTTTTTTGTTTAAAATATTCGATAAATGGGTAAATGTTTGATATAATAGGATTAATTCACCAACTTCACTAGGTGAGGTTCAAATTTACGTTAAAAGTCATTTATTTTATTTTTTCTTAGAAGGACTTAAGACTAATGATAAATGGCAAAGACTAAGGAGGAATGAACAATGTTAAATTACAACATTCGAGGAGAGAACGTTGAAGTAACTCCAGCAATTCGCGAACACGTGGAAAGCAAGTTAGGTAAGTTAGAACGATATTTTAATGAAGGGGCAGACGCAAGCGCGTATGTCAATTTAAAGGTGTATAAGAACGGATCAACAAAAGTAGAAGTGACAATTCCAATGAAAGGCGTTACATTACGTGCAGAAGAGCGCCATAATGATATGTATGCAGGAATTGATTTAATTGTTGATAAATTAGAACGTCAAATTCGTAAATATAAAACACGTGTGAATCGTAAATCACGTGAACACGGTGGTGTAGGAGAGCTATTCGCTACACTTGAAAAAGAGCGTACAGAACATGCAGAAGAAGTTGCACAAGAAGATGAATTCCAAATTGTTCGTACGAAACGCTTCGATTTAAAACCGATGAGCGCAGAAGAAGCAATTTTACAGATGAACTTACTCGACCACAATTTCTTCGTTTATACAGATGGAGAGACAGACGAAACAAATATCGTCTACAAACGTCGTGATGGTAAGTATGGAATCATTGAAACAAACTAAGAAGTAAGTGAATGAATGAAAACTCCCCGATAATAGAGGGAGTTTTCTTCATGTCTGGATATTTGCAACGTTCATTTTCAACTGTTAAAATGAATGAATGAACTATTATGAGGATGTGAAAAAATGCTCGGTCTACTAAAGAAAATTTTTGACCCGAATCGTCGAGATGTTAAACGACTCGGAAAAGTTGCAGATCAAGTGATGGCATTAGATGAGAAGATGCAAGCACTTTCGGATGCAGAGTTACAAGCAAAGACAGATGAATTCCGCCAGCGTTTACACGATGGTGAAACGCTTGAACATATCAAGGTAGAAGCGTTTGCTGTTGTGCGGGAAGCTGCTCGTCGAGTGCTCGGCTTACACCCATTCCGTGTACAAATTATGGGGGGTGCGGCACTTCATGAAGGAAATATCTCAGAGATGAAAACAGGAGAAGGTAAAACATTAACTTCTACATTACCTGTTTATTTGAACGCACTTACTGGTAAAGGTGTTCACGTTGTCACGGTGAACGAATATTTAGCAGCGCGTGATGCTGAAGAGATGGGACAAGTGTACAATTTTCTCGGATTAACCGTCGGGTTGAACTTACACGAAATGTCGACAGATGAAAAGCGTGAAGCGTATCAATCAGATATTACGTATAGTACGAATAATGAGCTAGGATTCGACTATTTACGAGACAACATGGTGTTATATAAAGAGCAAAAAGTACAACGCCCACTCAATTTTGCCGTCATTGACGAGGTTGACTCTATTTTAATTGACGAAGCACGTACACCATTGATCATCTCAGGAAAAGCAGCGAAGTCTGAAGAGTTGTATACGATGACGAATCGATTCGTTATTACGTTAACGAAAGATGATTACACATTTGATGAAACATCTAAAGGTGTAACATTGACCGAAACAGGAATTGAAAAGGCAGAAAAAGCATTCAATATTGATAACTTGTTTGATTTAGAACATGTCACATTAAACCATGCGATCAATCAATCATTGAAAGCGCATGTAAGTATGCAAGTAGATGATGACTATGTCGTAAAAGATGAAAAAATTGTCATCGTTGACTCGTTCACAGGTCGTTTAATGGAAGGTCGCCGTTATAGCGATGGACTTCACCAAGCGATTGAAGCGAAAGAAGGTCTCGAAATTCAACACGAGACGATGACGCTTGCGACAATTACGTTCCAAAACTATTTCCGCATGTACGACAAACTATCTGGTATGACGGGTACAGCGAAGACAGAAGAAGAAGAATTCCGAAACATTTATAATATGAATGTTATTGAAATTCCAACAAACCGTCCGATCGCTCGTGTGGACCATCCAGATTTAATTTATGCAACGATGGATGGGAAGTTTAAAGCCGCAGCGGAAGATATTCGTGATCGCCATAAAGCGGGGCAACCTGTTCTCGTCGGTACAGTAGCGATTGAAACATCGGAAATTATTTCGGAGTACTTGAAAAAATTCCGCGTTCCACATAATGTGTTGAACGCAAAAAACCACGAACGTGAAGCAGAAATTATTTTAAATGCAGGACAAAAAGGAGCTGTCACGATCGCTACAAACATGGCGGGACGTGGTACAGACATTAAGCTCGGAGAAGGCGTTAAGGAGCTTGGAGGACTTGCTGTTATTGGTACGGAACGTCATGAATCACGTCGTATTGATAATCAGTTACGAGGACGTGCTGGTCGTCAAGGAGACCCAGGGGTGACGCAGTTTTACTTATCACTAGAAGATGAGTTAATGCGTCGTTTCGGTTCAGATAAAATGAAAGCGACGATGGAACGTTTCGGAATGGATGATTCCACACCAATTCAGTCACGTATGGTGTCACGTTCTGTTGAATCTGCTCAAAAGCGTGTAGAAGGAAATAACTTCGACTCACGTAAACGTTTATTAGAGTATGACGATGTATTACGTCAACAGCGTGAAGTGATTTACACGGACCGAAATGCTGTATTAGAGCAAGAAAATATTCGTCCATTACTTGAAAATATGTTGCGAAATGTGATTGAGCGCGCAGTTGTGAATTATACACGTCGCGATGAAGATGAAGGTATAGAAGAAATTAGTACAGAAGGGTTAGCGAACTTTGTTGAAGCGAATTTACTTCCTAAAGGATGGCTTACAGCTGCAGACTTTGAAGGAAAAACGAGCGAAGAAATTGAGTTGTTGATCAAAGATGAAGTCATTCAACGATATGATGAAAAAGAAGAAGAAATGTCTGAAGAACAAATGCGCGAGTTTGAAAAAGTTATTTTACTCCGTGCAATTGATACGAAATGGACAGAACATATCGATGCGATGGACCAACTTCGTCAAGGAATTCATTTACGTGCTTACGGACAGAACGATCCCCTTGCAGAGTATCAAGCAGAAGGATTTTATATGTTTGATACAATGATGCAAGCGATTGAAGAAGATGCCGCTAAGTATGTAATGAAGGCAGAAATTTACCGTAACTTAGAACGTCAAGAAGTAGCAAAAGGACAAGCGGTCAATCCAAAAGGTGGAGAAGCACCGAAAAAGCAACCGATTCGTAAGAAAAAAATCGGACGAAATGAACCATGTCCTTGTGGTAGTGGTAAAAAGTATAAAAACTGTCACGGGAAAGAATAAAAACAGATTTTCAGGAGGAACAATTGAATGATTCAGTTAGCAGATGTAAGAAATGAATTAGAAAATACAGCGGAAACAATCGCGGACTTCAGGGGGTCTCTTTGACTTAGAAAACAAAGAGGCTCGTATTCAAGAACTTGATGAAATTATGGTTGATCCAGACTTTTGGAACAACCCTGATGAAGCAAAGAAATATATCGATGAATCGAATTATTTAAAAGATATCGTCGGTTCGTATAAAGAATTAGTCGAAACACATGGAGATTTAGAAGCGACTCATGAATTGCTTCGAGAAGAGTATGATGAAGAGTTATTTGCGGAGCTCGAAACAGAAATGCAAGACTTTTTACAAGCGGTAGAAACGTTTGAGTTACAAATGTTACTGAGCGAAGAGCACGACCAAAATAGTGCTATTTTAGAAATTCATTCAGGAGCAGGCGGAACAGAATCTCAAGATTGGGCATCGATGCTTTTACGTATGTATACGCGTTGGGCAGAACAACACGATTACAAAGTCGAAACACTCGATTATCAAGCTGGGGATGAGGCAGGTGTGAAATCTGTTACATTGTCGATCAAAGGTGTGAATGCTTACGGTTATTTAAAAGCTGAAAAAGGTGTTCACCGTCTCGTCCGTATATCACCTTTCGATTCTTCGGGGCGTCGTCATACGTCATTCTCATCTGTCGAAGTGACACCGGAGCTTGATGATGATATGGATATAGAGATTCGTTCTGAAGATGTGAAAATTGATACGTACCGTTCAAGCGGTGCGGGTGGACAACACGTCAACACGACGGATTCAGCAGTTCGTATGACGCATATTCCGACCGGAGCTGTCGTAACTTGTCAAACAGAACGTTCACAAATTAAAAACCGTGAACGTGCGATGAAAATGTTAAAAGCAAAATTGTATCAAATTCAATTAGAAGAAGAACAAGCAAAACTCGATGCGATTCGCGGAGAACAGAAAGAAATTGGCTGGGGAAGTCAAATCCGTTCGTACGTTTTCCACCCATATTCTATGGTGAAGGATCATCGAACGAATGAAGAATCAGGAAATACAGATGCAGTGATGGACGGAGATTTAGATCCATTTATTCATGCTTACTTACGTTCGCAACTATAAAAAAAGGTACTCGTCTAATAAGAGACGAGTGCCTTTTTTATCTCCAAATTTTAGTGAAAAGAAAATGAAACATATCTGTAATGCTAATTTGACAACTCTCATGCTATAATGAATTTAAGTTCAAAGAGAATCGAATACAACTTAGGTGGTTTTGCAATGATTATCATGAAAGATGTGTACAAAAAATATTCAAACGGAGTTGTCGCCGCGAACGGATTAAATGTTGAAATCCGTCCGGGAGAGTTTGTGTATGTCGTCGGTCCGAGTGGTGCAGGGAAGTCAACATTCATCAAAATGATTTATCGTGAAGAAAAACCAACGAGTGGTGAAATTTTCGTTAATGATAAAAATTTGATAAATATGAAAGATCGAGACGTACCATATTTGCGACGTGAAATAGGGGTCGTTTTCCAAGACTTCAAGCTTTTGCCACGATTAAACGCTTTTGAAAATATCGCATTTGCATTAGAAGTAATCGAAGAACATCCGCAAAAGATCAAGAAGAAAGTCCAAGACGTTTTAGCACTTGTCGGATTAGCGGGAAAGGAAAAAATGTTCCCTCATGAATTGTCGGGCGGAGAACAACAACGTGTTGCTATCGCTCGTTCAATCGTTAATATGCCGAAAATTGTTATTGCAGACGAGCCAACAGGGAATTTAGATCCTGAAACTTCTTGGGAGATTATGAAGATTTTTGAAGAAATCAACTCGAGAGGAACGACAATCGTTATGGCTACTCATAATCGAGAAGTCGTCGATACGATACGACATCGAGTATTAGCAATTGAAGATGGCGTCATCGTTCGAGATGAATATGGAGGCGAATACGGAAATGACTATTAATACGTGGATTCGTCACATAAGAGAAAGTTTTAAAAGTCTCGGTCGAAATGGCTGGATGACTTTTGCATCGATTAGCGCGGTAACGATGACATTGTTACTCGTCGGTGTATTTTTAATCATTATGACAAACTTAAATGGTTTAGCGAACAATATTGAAAAAGATGTCGAGATTAAAGTGACATTAGATCCAGCATTATCGAAAGAAGAAGCGAAGGAAGTAGAAAAGGAAGTAAAGAAATTAGACGGTATAGAAACGGTGAAATACTCTACGAAGGACGAAGAGCTCGATAAAATGATCGTTACTTTAGGAGATGAATTTGCTTTATACAAAACGAGTAACCCATTAGGTGACGTATTATATGTAAAAGCAAAAGACCCGCACGAGACAGCAGCTATTGCTAAAAAGATCGGTAGTTATGAACAGGTCTATGAAATAGCGTATGGTGAAGGAAAAGTCGAGAAGTTATTTAACGTTTTGAAGAAAAGTCGAAACATCGGTGCGGTACTCATTGTCGGCTTACTCGTCATCGCTATGTTTTTAATTTCGAATACGATTCGTTTGACAATTAACGCACGAGGAACAGAAATTGAAATTATGAAACTCGTCGGTGCGACGAATAACTTTGTTCGTATACCGTTTATATTAGAAGGAATTTGGATCGGAATTATCGGTGCAATCATACCGATTTTAGCAATTACAATCGGTTACAATAAAGTGTATCAATCATGGGCGCCAAAATTACAAGATGAGATTTTTCAAATGGTAGCGGTGAACCCATTGATTTGGCAAGTGAGCAGTTTATTATTATTGATCGGAATAGGAATCGGCATCTGGGGTAGCTTTATCTCTGTCCGTCGATTTTTAAAAGTGTAAGGTATGTGAGTGAAAGGAGATCATTTGATTTGATGAAAAGCAAGTGGCTGAAGACAACGCTCGCAGCTTTCATGTTGTCATCGACAGTAATTGGAACGGTCGATGTTTCAGCAAAATCAATCGAAGAGTTAAAAAAGGAAAAAGAAACGATTGAACAGAAGAAGAATGAGTTAAACATAGGTATTGAAGAGAAGAAAAGAGAGATTCATTCGAATCAATCATCTATAGATGAAATTTTAGAAGAAATATCAAAGTTGAACCGTGAAATCGAAGAGACGAATCAAAAAATGTCTGCTGTTCAACAAGATATCGATGAAACGAAGCAATCGATTGCTAAGCTTCAAGCATCGATTGCAGATTTAGAAAAGAAAATTAAAGAACGTGATGATGTATTACGAGAGCGTATGCGTACGTTACAAGCGCAAGGAAGTACATCATATGTCGACGTGTTACTCGGTGCGACAAGCTTCACGGACTTCATTGACCGATTTTCAGCAGTGTCTACGTTAATGAATGCCGATCGTTCAATTATGAAGCAACAACAACAAGATATTGATCGTATTGAAGAAGAGAAAAAAGAAGTAGAAAACCAGCTTGTGCATTTAGAAAAGCGCCGAACAGAATTAGAACAGTTAACGAAGTCATTAACAAAACAAAAAGAAGATCAACGCTATTTAATTGATAAATTAGAAGAAGAACAAGAACGATTGTCGAAAGAAAAGCTTGCATTAGAAGATGAGTACGGAAAAGCATATGAGCTCGGAAAAGGAATTGAAACGCAAATTATTGAAGAGCAACGCCGAGTAGCTGAAGAGGCGCGTCGTCAAGAAGAAGCAAGACGTGCAGCAGCAGCGGCTGCTGCTGCCGCACAACAAGCAACTGCAGGAGAAAGTACAGTAGCTGCTCCTCCAGTAACAAGTGGCACGTGGATGAAGCCGACGACAGGACGTTTCACATCAGGCTTCGGTTGGCGAATGCATCCGATCAAAAAGCAGCGACTCCAACACCGAGGAATTGATATTGCCAATAGTCCGGGAACACCGATTGTCGCAGCAGCAGATGGTGTCGTATCTTCTGCTCGTTCTATGGGAGGACTAGGAAATGCGATTTTCATCACCCATTCAATCGATGGGAAGATTTTCACATCTGTCTACGGTCACTTATCAAGTATTGGTGTGAGTCCAGGTCAAACAGTGAAAAAAGGAGAGAAAATTGGAGCGATGGGAAATACCGGGAACTCTACAAGCTCTCACTTACACTTTGAGATTCACGTTGGCACATTTACAGCGAGCGGACCGAGCGCAGTCAATCCATTGCAATACATTCCGTTGTAAACAAAAAAAGAAGAGCTCGCAATTCCGTAGGCGTACGCAAATCTGTACGGAGTTGCATGAAAACTTAAACGAATATTATAAAAGCTTAAAAAGACACTTGAATTTTTAGTCATTCAAGTGTCTTTCGTTATTTAGAGTCTGTTTTGCCCAGCTTCTTCTTTTTTTGTCGTCCTTCGACTTTTGGAAAAAGAGAGCAGAATACGTGAACATTTGATACAATACAGAAAAGAGATTTTAAAAAAGAGGTGCACATTGTGGAAGCTTTGGATTTTTTCATTTATAGCCCGATGATTTTTTTGTTCGCGCTGCTTCTCATGATCTTCGGTTATATGCGCACAAAGCGTGAGCGTAAAATGTTTCACGTACGAATTGAGCCTTGGAGTAAAGAAGTGAAACGAGGATTGTTCCAAGGGATATTTAGCGGGTTCGCTGTCTCACTCGTTTTATTCGGTTTTGGTGTCGTTTTATCGCCCGATTATTTACTCGCATTGGCGATTTTAATAACAGTTCTGTTAGTTGTCGGTTATAGCCGCTTACTAACACCTGCTTATTTTTTACTTGGAGCAGTCTTCGTTTTATTTTTATTAGAAGATTACGTAGAACAAGTAACACTGTCGAATGAAACATTGCTCGGTTTACTTTTACTTGCTACGCTTTTATTATTTGTTGAAGCGTTGTTGATTCAACGCCAAAGTAAGCATCAAGCATCCCCCGTTATTCAAAAAACACCGAGAGGTCGAGAGACGTCAAGTTTTGAACATAAACAATGGTGGCTATTACCGGTCGTCTTACTCGTTCCGGGAGATTGGTTTGAATCATTTTCAACATTATGGCCCGTTTTCTCCATTGGAGAGAGTGGATATGCGTTCGTGTTATTTCCTTTTGTTATAGGGTCAGCGTATCATTTACGTTCCTCTTATCCAGATATATTTATGCAACGTGTTAGCCGACATGTTTTCGCGTTGAGTATGCTCGGCCTCATATTTACGATGGTCGCTTATATTTACCCACCATTTTCTCTCATCGGTCTCGGCTTACTCGCTGTCGGTCGTTTATTCATTAACAGTTGGAATGTGCGTCAAGACCGTCAAGGAAATGTGCATCAAATTCCAGAAGGATTAACGATTGTTAGTTTACTACCTGAAACCGCTGCGGTAGACCTCGGCTTACAAGTAGGAGAAACAATTGCTAAAGTAAATGGCGAGCGTGTTTATAATGAAAAAGAATTTTATGACGCACTTCAAAAAAATGCGGCTCACTGTCGCTTAGAAGTCATTGATCGTAACGGAGAATTGCGTTTAATCCAACGTGTTCTTTATGCCGACGATCATCACCGTCTCGGATTAGTTTTCTTGTACTTCCGTTAAGCGCTGAGCTATCTGTCTTTTGCAGGTAGCTCTTTTTAAATTTTATTATTCAGGGGGGACGTTCCCTTCATTGGTATAATAGAAAAGAGAAGAAAAAGATCAAAGGAGGAATAATATGGCATTACGATTATGGCTCGGTCGAGCAGGAACAGGAAAAACGACGACGATTCAACGCGAAATTATTGAAAAAGTGAAAAATGATCCACTGGGTCCACCGATTTATGTACTCGTACCTGACCAAATTTCATACGCGATGGAAGAAGCATTAACGGTGCAATCAGGGTTAGGCAGTTTAGTACGTGTCCACGTCTTATCTTTCAAACGACTCGCATGGCACGTATTACAAGAAGTAGGAGGGGCAACGAGAGAACAAATAGACCCTTACGGTTATTTAATGCTCGTCCGCCAAGTATTGCTGGAAGTAGAAGAAGAATTGACACTGTTCCAACGAGCGACGAAAAAGTATGGGTTCATAGAGCAAATGGTCGCTATTTTACAAGAAATGAGCCGATATCGTGTAAAAAGTGATGACTTGACTCAATTAAAAGATGCATTAGAAGAAGCAAGTGCGCATCAAACGATTATTCAAAAAGTCGATGAAATTGCACGAGTAGCTGCTGAAATTGAAGCACGTCTCGGCACTTCTTATGTTGATGGTGAAGGGCATCTTCATCTATTGACCGATTTGATGGAGCAATCAACAAGTATTCCAGAAGTTGAAATCTATATCGATGGCTTTGAGAAAATGACAAAAAGTGAGTTTGCTGTCGTTGAACAATTACTCATACAAGCAAAAAGTGTCACAGTGGCACTTCCGAACAACCCTGCTGATTCAACAGACCAACTCTTTTACCAAGCGAATCAGTTGGCGAATATGTTACGCCTCAGCGCAGAGCATCAAGGCGTCGTCATTGAAGAAGAAAAATATTTTTCGACAAACTACCGCGCATCCAACGATGAGCTACGTCATTTAGAAAGTGAGTTCCAGTCATTTACACCACGTGCATATGAAGCACCAGTAGAGTCGATTCAACTCGTTCGTGCTGAAGACCGCCGTGCTGAAATTGACGCCGTTGCACGGTCAATTCGTCAATTAGTAGAAGACGGTTATCGTTATAAAGATGTAGTGATCATTTATCAACAGAGTGACTACTATGATGAGTTGTTAACGCGCACGATGCGAGAATACGATATTCCATTATTTATTAGTCAGAAACGCTCAATGTTAGATCATCCATTGATCGAATTAACACGAGCTGCCTTAGACGTCATTCAAAGAAAATGGTCGTACGCTTCAGTTTTCCGTGCCGTAAAAACAGATTTATTATTTCCGTTACCAGAACAAGCACCGGGTATGTTACTAGATGATTGGCGTCACCGAGCCGACGAACTCGAAAATTTCGTCTTAGCAAAAGGGATTCAAGGAAGTGCATGGACCGCTGATACAGAAGCAAGTGCACGTCGTTGGACATATGAACGCTATCGCGGATTATCCGATATTCAAAAAGCACGAACGACAGAAGAAGAAGAAAAACAAGAAGACTTACATGAAATGCGCGATATGATTCGTCTTCCACTGATGCAGTTAGAAGCGCGTTTAAAAGAGGAAAAGACCGGCAAAGGTTTTGCGCTCGCTTTATATGAATTCATGGAAATGCTCCGTATTCCAGAAAAACTGGCGTTGTTACAAGAAACAGAAAAACAGCGAGGTGCATTGGAAAAAGCGAAAGAGCACGAACAAGCTTGGCGTGCATGGGGGCATTTACTCGATCAATTCGTCACAGTGTTTGGAGAGGAAGAACAAACACTAGAAGAAATGATTCAAATTTTTGATGAAGGATTAGTCGCATTAGAATTTAGTCAAATACCACCAGCACTTGACCAAGTAACAGTAACGACATTTGCAGGCGGAAGTTTTTTAAATCCGAAAGTCGCTTTTTTAATCGGGATGAATGATGGGGTCATTCCAGCCCGTTCTGAACAAGAAGGATTGTTGACAGATAGAGACCGGGAACAATTTAAAGCATTTGATTTAGAAATTGCGCCGTCAACGGAAGAGCAATTACTCGGGGATCACTATTATGCTTATCGAGCATTCACCGCTGCGACTGAGCGTCTTTACGTATCATTCGCTTTAAGTGATGAATCATCATCAAGCATGCAACCGTCGACCTATGTAACGAAATTGCAAGAGTTATTCCCAGCATTGCGTGAAACACCAGCACAACATACGATTGCTTACTTACCAGATGAAGAAGCAGTGAAGTACTTAGTAACACCATTTACCTCACTCGCTCATTTTATTTATCAATGGAAAGAAAAAGAACTCGACCCGACACAGTGGACATCACTCTGGCAAGCAGTCGCTCATTATTACGCAACGACAGAAGAATGGCAGTCCTTATATGAAGAAATAATCGCACCGATCGAACATCGTCATGAAGATTATCGTTTACCACAAGAAGTCGTACAAGCGATGTATGATAAGCAACTCAAAGGAAGCGTCTCCCGAATTGAGAAGTTTCATAGTTGTCCGTTTAGTCACTTTGCTTCTTACGGCTTACGTTTACGTGAACGTTCGATTTATCAACTGGACCCACCAGCAATCGGTGATTTATTTCACGCTGTATTTGAACGCCTCGAGTATCGTTTACGAGAATTACAACTAGAGTGGCACGAATTAACAGATGCGCAAATTACATCGATGAGCATGTCGATCATTGATGAGCTTGCCCCTCATTTCGTTCATCAAATCTTACTATCATCGGCTCGTTATCAATACATGAAGCGTCGATTGACGAAAATTGTGATTGCAACAGCGCGGGCGGTTCGTCAACAAGCGCAAAAGAGTCGTTTTTCACCGGTCGGTGTCGAAGTAGCATTCGGGGTGGAAGATGGTTTACCAGGGCTCGTCATACCACTTGAAAAACATCAAGGGTCGATCAACTTACGCGGACGTATTGACCGGGTAGATGTAGCAAACGTCGGAGAAGAAGATTACGTGCGTATCGTCGATTATAAATCATCGGAACAATCGCTCGATTTAACGAAAGTGTACCACGGCTTATCGCTTCAAATGTTAACGTACTTAGATGTCGTCGTAGAACATGCACCTAAATGGTTACACAAAGAAGTACAACCAGCCGGTATGTTTTACATGCACGTCCACGAGCCGTTATTAACATTAGAAGAGGAAGTAACAGAACAAATATTAGAAGAAAAATGGCTGCGTGATTACCGTTTAGGCGGTTATTTATTAGACGATGTGACAGTCGCAGAAGCGATGGACCGAGATGTCACAGAAGGTTCCTCATTAGTGATACCAGCGACATTGACGAAAAAAGGGACATTCCACCAATCGCACTCTCGCGTATTATCGACAGAAGATGTGAATGACTTACGCACATGGACGAGGAAGCAGCATCAGCGTGCAGGCGAAGCCATTCTCGATGGCGTGGCAGACGTTTCCCCTTATGAGTTGCGCAATCAAATGCCTTGTCAATATTGCGAATACAAAGCGGTCTGTCAATTTGATAAAGGAGACCCACGTGTCGCATCTCGCTGTTTAGATACGTACCGTGACAAAGATGTATTACAACGAATAAAACGAGAGGAGAACGAACAACATGAACATACCGAAAAAACCGAGTGACGTCATTTTTACCGATGAGCAATGGTTAGCGATTCATGCGGAAGGACGTGACATTTTAGTTTCTGCAGCGGCAGGTTCTGGAAAGACGCACGTATTGATTACCCGTTTAGTTGAAAAAATTATTCGTTCGACAGACCCGATCAATGTCGATGAGTTGCTCGTCGTCACATTTACGAACGCAGCGGCTGCGGAAATGCGTCAACGTCTCGGGGAAGCATTAGAAGAAAAGATTCAAGAAACGAACAATCGTCAAATGCAAGAACGTTTACGCCGCCAAGTCGTTTTACTCAATAAAGCGCATATTTCGACGTTACACGCTTTTTGTTCGACAGTCGTTCGTCAATACGCTTACTTGCTTGATATCGACCCAGGCTTTCGTTTAGGGAGCGAACAAGAAGTCGCTCTCATGCAAGAAGAAGCACTAGCAGACGTTTTAGAACGTGCCTATAGTGGGCATGCTTACGAAGCGATGTACGACGTAGCAGACCGCTTTTCGCACGGACGAGACGACGTAGGGATTGAAGAGCTAATTTATTTGTTATATGACTATGCGCGAGTAGAGCCGAATCCAGGAGAATGGTTGCGCCGTATTCCAGGACGATACGATGTGAAAGGAATCCATACATTAGAGGAATGGCCGCTCGTAGACGAGTGGAAAACTTATGTTCACGAGCAATATATGAAAGTTCATCAAGCGTATGAAACGTATCTTCACTATTTACAAGCAATGGAAGTAGAAGGGCGCGTCGTACCTGAAAAGTTGTATACGATTGCTCAAGGAGAAGACTATACGATTTTAGAACAGATCCGTTTAGCGATGAAAGAAGAAAAGTGGGATCATATCGCCCGCTTGATGCCACAGTCGATCGAATGGTCCTCGCCCCGCAAGAAAAAAGGCGAAGATGATGAAGTTAATAAAAAAGGGATGGCGCTCCGAAACGAATTTAAAGAGGTCGTCCAAACATTCGTCCGTTTATTCGCCCGTAGCGAACAACAACTGCTCGGTGATATTGAGGAAATGTATGAACCGATTCGTACGTTAGTCGGCATTGTTGAAGATTTCCACCATACGTATGAGCGGATGAAAGAAGAAGAAGCGGTGCTCGACTTTGGAGATTTAGAACATTACGCGCTCCAAATTTTATCGACAGATGGGCATGGCGAACGACCATCAGAAATAGCGGAGTTGTACCAACAACAGTTTGCTGAAGTACTCGTCGATGAATACCAAGATACGAACATTTTACAAGAACGTATCATTCAATTAGTGAAAAAAGGAGGCGAGCAAAACGGGAACCTCTTCATGGTCGGTGACGTGAAGCAGTCGATTTATCGTTTCCGCCTAGCAGAGCCGAACTTGTTTTTAAATAAAATGAAGCGATTTTCGACAGATTTAGACGATGCGACGACAGGGCTTGTCATTCATTTAAATAAAAACTTCCGCAGTCGAAAAGAAGTACTCGATAGTACGAACTTTGTCTTTTATCAAATGATGGATGAACATGTCGGAGAGATTACGTACGATGAAGATGCTGCACTCGCTTACGGGGCGACCTACTATGAACAATCCGATGAACGAGCAGGACAAGCACCTTCTTGTGAAACGATTTTAGCACGTATTGAACCAGGGGAAGAAAAAAGTGAAGAGTCGAAAGCTGTTTTTGAAGCGCGATGGATGGCCCGACTCATCCGTCAATGGTTAAAAGAAGGAAAGCAAGTACGTGGAGAAGATGGTGTGATGCGTCCGATGACGTATCGAGACATCGCGATACTTCAGCGTTCAATGTCATCGGCTCCAGAAATCGCGACCGTTTTCCGAGAAGAAGGGATTCCTCTTTATGTAGAGTTATCAAAAGGATTTTTTGATGCTGTAGAAGTAAAAATATTACTCAGCGTGTTAGCGATGATCGATAACCCGTATCAAGACATTCCATTAGTAGCGACATTACGTGCACCATTTTATCGCTTTACGAATGAAGAGCTTGCACGGATTCGTCTCGTCGATCGCAATGGACCATTTTTTGAAGCATTGCAACAATATGCAAAAGAAACGAATGACCCATTAGCTGAGCGTGTTCGTCACTTTTTACAAACACTTTCACGTTGGCGTTCGCTCGCACGTCACGGCTCCTTATCTGATGTGATTTGGACGATCTTTTTAGAAACGAAATATTATGAAATGCTCGGAGCGATGCCGAACGGAAAACAACGTCAAGCCAACTTACGCGTTTTACATGATCGGGCAATCGCTTATGAACAAACAGCAAATCGAGGACTTTTCCGCTTTTTACGATTTATTGAGCGGATGAAAGAAGTCGATGAAGATATTGGAGAAGCGCGTTATGTCACAGAGGAAGATAATGTCGTTCAAATGATGACGGTGCACGGATCAAAAGGATTAGAATACCCGATCGTCTTTATGAGCAGCTTGCATAAACGATTTAACTTCCGAGATACGCAAGGCTCTTACATGTTTGACCAACAATATGGACTCGTCACAAAGTCGATCGATCCTGTAAAAAATATTGAGCGCGACAATATGTTGACGATGATGACGAAAGTGAAAAAAGAACGTGAAATGCGCGCAGAAGAAATGCGTATTTTATACGTTGCGATGACACGAGCGAAAGAACAGCTCGTCTTGCTCGGTTATACGACAGAAAAAGAAGAAGAACAAGCTTTCGCCATAGCAGAAACACTTGAAGGTGAGCGATTATTACCGACGAATGCGAGAAGTCAAGCGGCGCGTTATTTCGATTGGATCTTACCAGCAGTGAGCCGTCATACCGACTGGCCTGAAGGACCGTTTCTCGATACACCATTTTTCACACAAACCGAGAAAATGTGGCAACTAGAGCGAGTGAATGAAGAAGAGCTTCCATCGCTTGAAGTGAAAAATGAACAACATGTCATCGAAACAGCGAAAGAAACGGAATGGACAGAACAAATCGACGCACGTTTTAATTATCGTTATCCTTATAAAGAAGCGACGATGCAACCGTCGAAAGAAAGTGTCAGTGAAGTGAATCGTGCACTCACAGAAGAAGTGGCTCATCCGGTACAACCTTCCCCACTTGTCGTTAGTGAGGAACAAGTCTACCCATTTGAACGTCCTTCATTTGTGCAAGACCAAGCATTAACTGCAGCTGAACGAGGGACCGCGATTCACGCTGTGATGGAACATATTCCGTGGACGATCGAACCGGAAGAAAGAGAAATTGCCACGTTTATCGATGCACTCGTAACACGTCAATTGTTGACAGAAGAAGAGCGAGATGTCATCGATACTGAAGATATTCAACGCTTTTTACAGTCACCGATTGCTGAACAGTTGCGACGTGCTCAAAAAGTGTATCGTGAATTACCGTTTACGTATGCTTACCAGGCAACGAAGGAAAGTGAACCACAACTGATGCAAGGGATCATTGACTGTTTCTTCGTCGATGAAAACGGGAAAGGATACGTACTCGACTTTAAAACGGATCGGTTGAAAAAGTATGGGACGAAAGAAAACAAAATTCAAGAACTTCATCGTCGATATAGTGTTCAATTAAACTTATATCGCCAAGCAGTCAAACGAGCGACGCAGTTAGAAGTCGGCCAAAGTCTTATTTATTCTTTCGACTGTCATGAAGTCATTGAAGTACCGACCCGTCCCATTGGTTATGTCGAAGAGTAAATGGGGAAGAAAAGAAAGAGATTTTGTGGACGTTATGTAAAATAACGGTATGATAAGGAAGAAGACAATTTACAATCCTTAAGGAGGATGGAGAGAATGAAACTTTTAACTTTTACAAAAAACGGTCGTACGTCTTACGGACCGAAAGTGAAACGTGAAGATGCGGTATGGGACGTGTTAAAAATTGCAGAAGCACGTAATGTGCAAGTACCGGCATCGATTCGTGAAGGGGTAGCGAAAGGAAATGAGTTCGTAGAAGAAGTGCGCGCGCTCGTCGATGAGATGGGAGCAAGCGAAGAAGCAGAACATTTCAAATATCCTTTTCAAGAGGTGACATGGGAAGCACCGATTCCGCGTCCACCGAAAAACGTTATTTGTGTCGGGAAAAACTACGCCGACCACGCAGCAGAAATGGGAGCAGCAACACCACCTGAAAATGTGCTCGTCTTTACGAAGTCACCGACATCGATTGCGGCTGATAACGAAGAACTCCCGACGCATCACGCGAAAACATCGAGTTTAGATTATGAAGGTGAACTTGCGATCGTGATCGGGAAAAAAGGAAAAGACATTCCAAAGCAACTAGCATATGATTACATTTTCGGTTATACGATCGCAAACGATGTTACTGCGCGCGACGTTCAAAAAGCGCACGGCCAATTTTTCTTAGGTAAAAGTTTAGAAGGAACATGTCCGATGGGGCCATACGTCGTATCAAAAGATGAAATTCCGAACCCACACAATTTAACAGTGGTGACGAAAGTAAATGAGGAAGTTCGTCAAAATGGCCATACGTCACAAATGATGTTTAAAGTAGATGATTTAATTGCACAAATTTCAAAATACGTCACATTAGAGCCTGGCGATATTATTTTAACAGGTACGCCAGCAGGTGTCGGTAAAGGCATGAACCCACCGCAATATTTAAAAAGTGGGGATGTCGTGAAAGTATCAATTGAAGGAATTGGTACATTAACGAATACATTTCGTGACAAATAAGTGAAAATATTTACAAGAAGCTCATTAGATTTAATAGCTAATGAGCTTCTTTTTTGACAAATACGACAAGGGGTATGTATGATAGGCAGTAATTTCGATAAAAAAGAGAGGAGGGATAGTGTGGAATCATTATCAGAAACGACACATTTTCACATTTTTTCATGGGTAGTTGCCGTCGTTTTATTTTTAATTGCCTCACGAATGAAAGTAGGTTCACGTAACCGATTAATTTTACATATGTCAGCACGACTCTTTTACGTTCTTATCGTTATTTCAGGAATGGGCCTTGTCATGTATCATGAAACAGGTGGCACATTAGTGATGGTGAAAGCGTTGGTCGGTATTGTGACGATCGCTTTCATGGAGATGGTACTCGTTCGTTCATCGAAAGGACGAGACGTGAAAAATTTATGGATCGCATTTGCGGTATTTATTTTCGCAACAGTCGGTCTCGGATTTTACTTATAATGAAAAGACGCTCACTACAAAAGGGAGCGTCTTTTCATCGTTGAAAATAACCTTCTAAAAACCAAGCGATACCATCTTCTTCGTTTGATTTTGTCGTAGCGTTTGCGATTTGGCGCAGCGGCTCAATTCCGTTTGCCATGGCAACACCAACACCTGCGTAGTCGATCATTTCTAAATCATTTTCTTCATCTCCGAAAGCGATAATTCGTTCGCGTGGAATATTGTAGTAACGAGCGACTTGGCGAATGCCGAGCGCTTTATGTAAGCCTGTTCGGACGAGTTCAACGAT
>JASLGI010000015.1 GCA_030149685.1 Bacillaceae bacterium
ACGCCATCATTGCAATAAATACTGCAGCGATAACTCCTCCGATAAGCAACTTCTTGTTATTCATATAGCCGCTACGCGCGGTTTCACTAGACATTTTAAAAAATTCCTCCTTTAATTCCTCGGCTGAGTATATCGAGTTCAGTTTCTTCTGTCAAACTGATTGACTCGAATTCTCAAGAAATCCCAAATAAACGTTTCGCATTTTCTGTCGTTTGACGAGCTACTTCCTCAACTGGAATCCCTTTAAGCCGTGCGATTTCCTCTGCCACGAGCGTCACATAAAATGGCTCGTTCCGCGTTCCACGATGTGGATGCGGTGTTAAGTAAGGAGCATCTGTTTCTACGAGCAAATACTCGAGTTCGATTTCTTCTGCTACTTTCTTTGGCATTTTCGCATTTTTAAATGTAACAGGACCTCCGAGTGAAATCATAAAATTCATCTCGATACATTGACGGGCAGTTTCGACACTTCCACTGAAACAATGCATGATCCCACCTGTTGTCTGTGCATCTTCTTCTTTTAATATTTGAACTACATCAGCTGTTGCGTCACGATTATGAATAATAATCGGTAAGTTGACACGCTTCGCTAGACGTATTTGTTCACGAAATACTTTCTTTTGAATATCTTTCGGAGATTTATCCCAATGATAATCAAGACCCATTTCTCCAATTGCTACTACTTTTGGATGTTCAGTAGCAAGTTCCTCGATCCACGCTAAATCTTCTTCTGTACAATCAATCGCATCGACTGGATGCCAACCGACTGCAGCATAGATAAAGTCATACGTTTCAGCAAGCTTTAATGCTCCGTGAATCGTAGGTCGATCAAAACCGACGACGATCATTCGCTCCACTCCCGCATCTAATGCGCGACGGATTACTTCTTCTACATCGTCTTCATATTGGTGTGCGTTTAAATGCACGTGTGTATCAATTAACATGGTACTCTCTCCTTCTGGTAGTTCATTCTAATGAGTTCGTTTATTTCTTTCATCACAGTATTGTAACAGCAATATGTCAATCACGTATTTTTGTAATATTACAACCTTTTTTTTACATTATATTAGACTCTAAACGATTATAAAGCTTAATATATCAGTACTTTTAATTATTCTAAATATTCAGTTTTATTACAAACAGGCTTCAAAATATACTTTCGCACGATAAAGCATTTTCTCTTTTTTCTTCTTTTTTTCACGAACTGCTCTAAAAAAGGCTAATTTGTGAAGAAAATATGTGGCGAATTCTTTAATTTTTTATATTTTCTTCCGTTTCACTTGTATTTTTAACTATACTAACGTTATTATAAGAAAGTATCTTATACATTTACTTGAAAAAAGATACTAATTTGTTAAGAAGCACTTAACAGTACATTTAAAATTCAGGATAGATTGTGTAATTAGGAGGAAATGAACGAATGAAATCAACAGGTATTGTACGAAAAGTCGACGAACTCGGTCGCGTCGTTATTCCAATTGAATTACGACGTACACTCGGTATCGGACAAAAAGACGCATTAGAAATTTATGTCGACAACGATAAAATCATCTTAAAAAAATATATGCCGAATATGACTTGCTCTATTACAGGCGAAGTATCCGATGATAACTTACGTTTAAACAACGGAGAATTAATCTTAAGCCCACGTGGTGCTGAGATCCTTATGGAAGAAATCCAAAATAAATTAGACAAATGATGAAAAAACGACCGTCAGCAGCGGTCGTTTTTTTCTTGCAGAAATTCCGACTATATAATAGAAGGAACTCATTTTTGATGATACATTTTGTACACATCTCCTGCTTTTAAACCGCGTAATTGCGCTACTTCTTTCGTTGCATCTTTAATACGAACATCTTTTTCCTCTAAAATCGCATCGACATGCTCAATGACTGTAAGATGTGCCCATGAAGGCACCTCTTCTTCAATGACTTCATCTGTGCCTTCAACAATAAGGCAAAACTCCCCTCGGACACGCTCTGTAGAAACCCAAGTCAATGCTTCGTCAATCGTTCCTCGTAAAAACTCCTCAAACCGTTTCGTTAGTTCGCGAGCTAACACAATTTTTCTTTCTCCACCACATGTTGCTTGAAGGGCTGTCAATGTCTTTTTTAATCGATGAGGTGCTTCATACAAAATCCACGTCTCTTCTTTTTTACTGAGATGCTCTAGTGCTGCGTCTCGCTCTTTTGTCTTTCGGGGTAAAAATCCGTAAAACGTAAACGGTTGAGGGACAAGTCCCGAAGCGATCAAAGCAGTTAATGCAGCATTAGCCCCTGGAAGTGGAACGACTGAAATATCGTTTTCAATCGCTAGCTCGACTAAATGTACGCCCGGGTCAGAAATACAAGGCATACCAGCATCACTCACGAGCGCAATCGTTTCCCCGCGTAAGAGACGCTCAATGAATAAAGGACCGACTTCATAAGCATTATGTTCATTGTAACTCAAAAGAGGGGTGTCAATATCGAAGTGATTGCATAACTTTGAAGTGTTTCGTGTATCTTCAGCAGCGATGAGGTCTGCTTCTTTCATCGTACGAATTGCTCGAAAGGTCATATCTTCTAAATTACCAATCGGAGTTGGCACGAGATAAAGTATCCCTTCTTCTCTTAGCTCATAACTTTTTTGTTGCTTCATTCTTTTGACTTCCTTCCATTATATATACTTCTTTTTGTCGTCGTGTTTTTTGTTTAAAAGCGTACTCTTTTTGCATCGCTTCTCGTTTTGTTTCATACGTTTCATAATAAATACATTCAACAGGTGTCCGGCCACGTGTATATTTTGCACCTCGTCCACTATTATGAGCTTTTACACGACGTTCTAAATGATTCGTATATCCTGCATAAAATGTATCGTCTTTACAACGTAATACGTAAAAATAATGATTATTTCCCATACAACATCTCTCTCATTTCTTTCGTATACGTTTGATTATCTGTTTCATAAATATAAAAAGGAGGTAATAGTCGCATGCCTGCTTGTCCATCTTTTATTCCTTCTACTAAAACAACCGTCGCATCGTGATCTCTTTTAGAGTAGACGAACTGGACCCGCTTCGGCTCTAACCGGTAGTGACGCATAAGTGTTAACAAGTCGATGAAACGTTCTGGTCGATGAACAAACGATGCACGTCCCCCTTGTTTAAGTAAAATGGCACTCGACTGAATTGCTTCTTCTAATGTTAACGCAATTTCATGGCGAGCAATCGCATATGGTTCTTTCCTATTTTGTTCACTCGATGGATGAACTTTAAAATACGGAGGATTGCATGTTAATGCATCAAAATACGATTGTCCTATCGCATGATGAATCCCTTTTACATCTCCTTCAACTACAGTAATTTGTTCATCTAACTGATTGTATTGCACACTTCGCTTTGCCATATTTGCTAAACGAGGTTGCAACTCTACTGCTGTAATAGACGCCCCTGTACGCTTACTCAACATGAGCGGAATGACTCCATTTCCAGAGCAAATATCGACAATTCGGCCTGATTTTCGCCGAGGAATGGAAGCGAAATTTGCTAATAATACAGCATCTAAAGAAAAGGAAAAAACAGAAGGACTTTGAATGATTCGCAAGTCTTCTGCTAATAAATGATCGAGGCGTTCATCCTCTTTTAATACAATATTCGTCATAAAGTCCTCGCTTTCAAAGAAAAAACCGATGCCTTCCGACACCGGAAATTACTTATTTTTGTTTATCTAAAAAAGATAGGCAAAATAAACAGTCTTGACCTTGGCGACTTCTTCCATAATGGACATTACATACGTGATAACCTTCATGATAAATGCGCGCTAAGTTATCAACACCTTCGCCAACATCTGCTGCATCTCCTTCGACATCTTCATGAGAAGATGATTGATTCGTCAATTCATCTAAGCGATTACGTAAATGCTCGTTCTCTAAACGAAGCGAATGGTTTTCTTCTGTCATTTGGGCGACAAAACCGATCAAATCGGAAAACTGCTCCTGCATCTCACCGAGTTGTTGCTCAAATTCCATCACACGATCTAGAAAATTTTGTTCTTTCACACTGCTTGCCACCTCATCATTTCGTCGTTGAAGCTTCTAATTCACTCCACGTATATTCTAGCGTTCGTTCTAGTTTTGGCAAATGTACTTGAACGAGATGCTCTAACATATTTAAGCCGGTAACTTTTCCTTTACCATCGGGTGTTTGAATAAACTCACCGACATCAGGCATCTTCTTTTTCGCCTCTTCGTACATATCATTTTCATACTTTAAACAACACATGAGTCGGCCACAGAGTCCTGAGATTTTGGAAGGATTTAATGAAAGTTGCTGGTTTTTTGCCATTTTGATCGATACCGGTTCAAAATCTCCAAGAAATGTTGAACAACATAATAATCGTCCACATGGTCCTATACCACCGAGCATTTTTGCCTCATCACGTACACCGATTTGGCGTAATTCAATCCGTGTACGGAAAACAGCTGCTAAATCCTTCACTAAATTTCGAAAATCAACACGACCTTCTGCGGTGAAATAAAAAATCAACTTATTGCGATCAAATGTATATTCAATATCAATCAAATTCATTTCTAATCGATGTTTTTGAATTTTTTCCTCGCAAATCGGAATAGCTTGTTGTGCATCCAATGCATTTTTTAATACTTGTTCTTCATCTTTTTCTGTCGCTTTTCGAATGATCGATTTTAATGGTAAAACAACTTCATTCTCTTGCACTTGACGAATAGGAACTACGACAGTTCCATATTCAATGCCTCTTGCGGTTTCAACAATGACTGTATCACCGATAACAACGTTTTCATTCCCTGGTGCGAAATAATATATTTTACCTGCTTTTTTAAAGCGGATACCTACTACTTTATACAAACGTGAACCCCTCCTGCATATTTAAAACTAGTTGTTCTACTAACAGTGTACGGTTCATATTCGAATCGATGAACTGTTTTGCTTGTAAAATACGATCCATTCGCTCTGATAATTGTGCATAAGTAAAACGTAACGCATATTGTTCAAATTGTTCACGCTGATCAGGATAAGCGAGCATCGTTGAACGTCCTGCTTTTACTGTAACGATATCTCGATAAATATACAATAATAAATCAAGACCTCGCTCAACATCTTCTCGCTCTTTCATAAGAGGCAACCATTGCTGATAAACGAAAAGTAATGCTTCTTGAGAGTTTGTTTCAATCACTTTCATAAAATCAAGGACTAATGCGCGACGTTCTTTAAATTGATCTTCTAATAAAGTGATTGCTTCTTGTTCATCAAGTGTCAACATCGCAAGAGTCGCTGCCATCGAAGGTGTCAGCCCGTGTATATTTTGTAAATGTTCTGCAAAATGCTCTCGAGTTGGTGGAACGAAAGAAATTTTTTGACATCGGGATTGAATCGTCGGTAACATTTTAGCTGGTGCTTCTGTCATTAAAATCGCAACGACATCTCCTGCAGGTTCCTCTAAAAACTTTAACAGTGCATTTGCTGCTGATAAATTCATCCGATCGGCTTCTTCGATCATATAAACTTTCTTTCCTTTTTCAAATCCTTTTTGCGACATTTGACGAATTAATTCGTCAATTTGTTCTTTTCGTATTTGAGTCGTTTCTCGAACGAGTGTTAAAACGTTCGGGTGATTCCCTTCTTTCACGCGTCGACAATTACTACAATTACCACAAGGAATATGACTTGTTGCTTGTTGGCAAAGTAATAGTTGTGTATACAAAATCGCTACCTCTCGTAAACGTGAATGATCCGTTCCTTCAAACAAATAAGCATGACTCATACGGCCCTTTTCATAAGACAAAGTCAGTTGTTCCCATACGAGCCGTTGTTCCGCTATAATTGGATGTTCTTCCATGTTAAAACTCCTGACTTTACATATAAATATTAATTAATAATCCCTTGATCTCCCCAACTTTCGCTAAGAGATCAACAGTCGTTTTTTCTTCATTCAATAAGTCATCTGCTAACTCAATCAGTTTCTCATCAATTTGTCTGACAAGTGCTAATTGGCGACTTTCCCCAAACTGATTCCAAGCATGGGATTGATCCATTTCAAGACCACCTTCTACTGCCTCTTTTAAAAAACGACGAATCAGCATTTTAAACTTCGCTAAATCTCTTAATCGACGTGAGTTCGCTAAACGTTCTCCCGCAACAGTAATATGACTTAAAAGCCGCGTAATTTGTGAGCTTTCTAACCGTTGAGTTTGTGCTCGTACCATCCGACTAAACTCTGCACGCTCTTGAGGTGACTTCATCGGATGATTTCTCATCTTTTCTAAACTTACTCGATGTTCATTACTAACTTTCATTCTTCACCCCTCCTTTAAAAGTGGTGAAACTCCTCGATAGGTAATACAAAAACTGTTGCTCCACCGACTTCTACTTCTACTGGATAAGGAATATAAGAATCAACATTGCCACCCATTGGAGAAACTGGTGCAACCATCTGTTCACGCGCTCGGCAATTATCACGAATGAGATCTAATAACTTCGGTACTAATGCATCGTCTGTTCCAATTAAAAATGTCGTGTTTCCAGAACGTAAAAAGCCTCCAGTACTTGCTAACTTTGTCGCACGATAATCATTTTTTGTTAATGCATCGGATAAACGGTTACTATCTTCATCTTGCACCACTGCTATGACTAATTTCATTAATATCCTCCCCTTCTGCTGTTAAACTTTCCTTCATTATACCATGAAACAACTTAAGAGTTACAATAAGCCTTGATTTGGTCGTAAACGGACGAGATTACTTCTTCAAGAGGAGCACTCGCATCTACGACATCGATTCGTTCTGGAAATTGTTTTAATACTTGTTGATACCCTTCATAAACACGTTGATGAAACGATAATTCTTCGCGATCGAGACGATTTTTTTCTCTCTTATCATTCGAATGTATACGAGCAAGTCCTTCTTCGGGTGTAATATCAAAAAATAAAGTATGATCAGGCATCGTATCACCGATAGCAAGAGCATTCATTTGATAGACTTCTTCAAAACCTATTTCACGAGCATAACCTTGATAAGCGAGAGAACTATCGATGAAACGGTCACATAAGACAATTTTCCCTTCCGCTAAAGCAGGCTCTATTTTCTCGACTAAATGTTGACGACGTGCTGCAGCGTATAATAAAGCTTCTGTCATTCCATCCATCGTTGTATGACGATTATCAAGTAATACATTTCGAATCGCTTCACTGATTGGAATGCCTCCTGGTTCTCTCGTTACGAGACAATCCATCCCTTCACTTTGTAAACGAGTTGCTACTGCTTCCAATACGCTCGTTTTTCCTGCTCCTTCTGGACCTTCAAACGTAATAAACAATTGAACTCCTCCTTTGTTTTCTTCTTTTTAGTGTAACAGATATGATTAATAGTTATAGACAAAAAAAGAGTACCCCTCATCCGAGGGGTACTCTTTATATGACTCGCAACGATCTACTCTCACAGGCCACTACAGCCTACTACCATCGACGCTGAAGAGCTTAACTACCGTGTTCGGTATGGGAACGGGTGTGACCTCTTCGCCATTGTCACGAGACATAATAGTTGTACGTTAAAAACTGAATAAAACTGATCATTGATTGCTGCCATAATTAAACTTAAGGTTAAGTCCTCGACCGATTAGTATTCGTCTGCTCCACTTATCACTAAGCTTCCACTTCGAACCTATCTACCTCATCATCTTTGAGGGGTCTTACTTACTTGCGTAATGAGAAGTCTCATCTTGAAGGGGGCTTCATGCTTAGACGCTTTCAGCATTTATCCCTGCCATACGTAGCTACCCAGCGATGCCTCTGGCGAGACAACTGGTACACCAGCGGTATGTCCATCCCGGTCCTCTCGTACTAAGGATAGCTCTTCTCAAACTTCTTACGCCCACGACGTATAGGGACCGAACTGTCTCACGACTTTCTGAACCCAGCTCGCGTACCGCTTTAATGGACGAACAGTCCAACCCTTGGAACCGACTCCAGCTCCAGGATGC
>JASLGI010000264.1 GCA_030149685.1 Bacillaceae bacterium
CGGACATATTCGTTCCTTCTGACATTTGATCCGTTCCTGGTGACCAAATTGACCAACTTACAAACCCGACAACTGTTCCACCGATGATTGCTCCGAAAAGCGTCTGCCAAAACCCAGTCTTTTTCGGACGTTTTGGCGGGAGCGATGGTTGGTGAGTAACCGGCTCTCGTACATACGGTTGTTCTTCCATCATACAACTCCTCCTATCTCATCCATTTAGACGGTCGTTAACCGTGTAGGTTCCTCTGGATCTGTATCTTCCAATCGAACATACTCACCTACTCGAATTCCACAAGCTTCTAACGTTTGTGCAACGCTCAAACGAGCGAGCTCCTTCATATTGTTATCTCTACTCAAATGCGCTAAATAAATTGACGTTTCCTTTTCCTCGACGACTTCACTCATCGCTACTGCGGCATCTTCATTCGAAACGTGCCCGACGTCGCTCAAAATACGACGCTTCAAACTCCACGGATAATTGCCCATCTGTAACATGCCGACGTCGTGATTACTTTCGAAGATAAAAGCATCTGCTCCGCGAATAAATCCTTTCATGCGGTCACTGACGTAACCGGTATCGGTCATAATCGCGAGCTTTCGTTCATTGCTGTACATTGAAAAAAACATCGGGTTCACCGCATCATCAGAACCGTTACACGACTCGATATCGATCGATGCGAGCGTTAAATGTTGCTCCGGCTCAAATCGATATTCGTAATCGGACGGTACTTTTCCAATCGATGGGCGCATCGCTTCCCACGTTTTTTCATTCGCATAAATTGGAACGTGATGCTTTCTCGATAAAACGCCAACTCCTTGGATATGATCCGTATGTTCGTGCGTCACGAGAATTCCTTCCACTTGATCCATGGAACGACCAATTTTCGCTAAACGTTCAGTAATTTTTTTGCCGCTCAGTCCAGCATCGATCAGAAATCCCCGCCCGTCTTTTTCTACGTATGTGCAATTTCCTTTACTGCCACTTGCTAACACACTAAACTGCATCTTCCTTATTCGCTCCCTTCTTCGTATACCCGTCCCTCGTCCATTTGAAAATCAATCACTTTTCCTTCGATCGCGTTAATGAAGTGATGCTCCACTTCACCATCATCTAACAAGACACGAACGTGCCATGTCGGAGCGAACACTTGCGTTTCCGTAAATTGAACGAGTGTCGAATATCCGAGTACTACACTTTCTATGTGAGAATTTTGCTTCAAATAACCTTTCGTCGCCAGTGAACTGATCGCTTCAAAAGTGGTTAAAATATTCTTTTTCTGATTGAAACTAACGAATTGCTCAAGCGCTGTTTGATCGTATCGAACGACTTCATCCGATTCGTTTAAATGAAGCTCTAACTTTCCGTGCGGACTATAGTAGATCGGTTCATCCGCAACCGTTTGATACAATGTCAACACTCGCGTCTCTTCGTTCCACTCCCACACTTTATATTGCTCACCGCTCCAAACGTAGCGCTTCAGGAAATCATCTACCATATAGTGACCATCTGCATCTTTCGTTAACTTCGGTAAGTCTTTCATATAAGACCGTAAAGAGACGTTATCAATGATGCTCGTATTTTGATTTTCTAGTGTAGCAACTTCATCGACTGTAAAATGTTTTACCTTTGCTGAAACGTAAGATGAACTCATCTCTTCTTCTGAAAACTCTTCATACGTAATGTTATCAAGCTTCAATGATTCAACGATCGAGAGGCTTCCGAGCACTTCAACATTTTGTGCTTGATTATGCTGATTAATGTAAACGGAATATAAAAAGACGTTCAAAATCGCGAAAATAAAAATGAAGATCGTTTTCGTTTTTGACCATTCCAGTTTACTCTCCTCCCTCTTCAATCCAACGCGACCACGTTCCATTCATCAAATAGAACCATGCTGGTTTTAAAATGAATAATCGACGTTCTTCGTCTTGTACCATGACGTATCCAACCGTCAGTTCTTCCACTTTCGTCTCATCGAACATTTCAGCTTGTCGCATCGATTCGATCACTTCTACTCCCGATACAAGCTCAACTTTGTCGCTACCTACGAGCAACGTCGAGTCAAACGAATAGTACGGTCGAATATAGCGGAACACATCATTTTCACCGTAATTTTGAACGATTTCAGTGGCGCCGACGTGATCACTATAAACCGGTAATCCTTCAACAAACAATTGGAACCGTACGTATCTCGTAATCGGGTTCATATGGACGTACAAAAATTCATCCGTCCACCCACCGTGTTCGTTGATAAAGTCGATCGTATTGAAAAGTAATTCAGAAGGAATCGCGAGCTCAGTACTTTCTGCAGCAGGATAAACGTAGTTGAGCATTTTCATGCTCGTGTCGACAGTCATCATCGCGCGGTCATCACCGTACTCTTCTTTCGTTCCATCGACCGACGTACGTCTTACAACGTTCGGGTCTTTAAACAGGGCATCTCGAAAACGTTTCGGATCGATTTCTTCTTGATAGTACGTATTTTGATTCACTTCCACTCGCTCAGCAGGTACAGCGATAAATGCTAAGTCGCTCGGCCCTACTTCTTCATACGGTTTTAATCGCTCTCCCCACGACTTAAAAAAGGCAGTCGCAGCGAGTTGATCTTCTATATCGACATTCGCTTTGTAAAAATATTCATGCTTGCGGTTAATGAAGTAAACGTTGTACTGGTTCAATGATTCTTCCCATTCAAAGACGAGACGATCGAAGGAACCTTCAGGAATGCTTTCATCTTTCAACGGAAATACGTTCTCATATGCTAAAAATGGCACTTCACCGTGAAAATAAAGCAAATACGAATGAGGTTGAGCGAGTACTTTTTTCATACGCTCCTTCGTAAACCGTTCCGCTTCCATCGTCAATCCACGAACCGACCATCGGTTCACTTCTTCCAACAGTTCATCGATTCTCTCCGGAGTATTTTCTCCACGCAATTGGTCGTCCTCTGTTCGGTAAACGACTTTATACGGTACGATGACTTCTTCGACTTTACGCTTTTCCGCAATCGAAACATCAGTCGTCGTCTGTTGCTCAATCGTTTCGTAACTCGGAGTGTACGTCCAAATAGAAAAAGTTAACATGACACTCGTGATGACGAGGATGAGCAAGACGACTGTTTTGAGCGACTCCATTCCTCGCTTTTCTCTATTCATCCCACTCACCATCCTCTACATCCGATTCTTCATAAGGCAAGGTTAAAATAATCGTCGTACCTTTACCTTCTTCGCTTTCCGCTCGGATCCGACCACCGTGTGCAACGACCATTTCCTTCGCAATCGCAAGGCCAAGACCGGTTCCACCCATCGCTCGTGAACGTGCACGATCGGCACGATAAAAACGATCGAAAATGCGGTCGACGTTTTCTTGTGGAATTCCCATTCCTTCGTCCGAAATGCTCACTTTCATCTCATCATTTTCCGTCCAAAGAGCGAAACGTACCATACCGCCATCTGGTGAGTACTTCAATGCGTTCGAAATGATGTTATCGAGCACTTGCGTCATCTTATCCGTATCAATCTCAACGAAAAGTTGTTCTTCAGGAAATCGTCTCTCAAATTCAACATTTTGCGATTTTGAAAACTCAAAGCGATCGATAATCGCTCCGAAAAATCGGTTAAATTCAACGAGTTCCACATTTAATTCATACTCGTGACTATCCATACGTGATAATTTCAATAAGTCGTTCACGAGACGAATCATTCGCTCTGTTTCATTTTGAGTAACATTTAAAAAGTTCGGTGCGATGTCTGGATCTTGCCACGCTCCATCTGCAAGCGCATCTAAATAGCTACGCATCGTCGTTAACGGTGTACGAAGCTCATGTGATACGTTCGATACGAACTCTCTTCGTTCCATATCGATTTTCTCTTGCTCTGTATTGTCATGCATAACAGCAATGAGCCCATTGACGAATCCTGTCTCTCGTTGAGTAACAGAAAATGTCACACGTAAAATGTATGGACGTTCTTCCGTACTGAAATCAAGAGGAATCGATTCGTCCATTTGACTTAACTCTTCAAACGTATACTCTTCTAAGCCGAGTACGCTCGTAATCGGACGGTTCAAAACGAGCTCTCGCGTCATTCGAAGCATTTTCAATGCGGAATCGTTAATTAAACTCACTCGACCTTTTCGATCGGTCGCAATGACACCATCCGTCATATTCGCTAAAACAGACGACAACTTCCTTCGTTCACTTTCCGTTGTCGATTGGGATTCCTGCAACTGATTCGTTAAATGGTTGAAAGCAATCGCCAATTGGCCGATTTCATCATCCCCGTATACGTTTACTTTACGAGAGAAGTTCCCTTCTGCCATCGCTTGTGCTTGCTCCCGCATATCTGATATCGGTCGCGTAATCGTTCGGGCGATAAATATTCCGATGACTAATGTAATCGATAGTGAAACCGCTGCACCGACAGCTAATATTTGATTGATCTCGTCAATTTGTTTGTAAACTTTTTCAATATTCGACTCAACATAAAGCGCACCGATCACTTCTTTTCCATCGGTAATCGGTTGAGCGCGTGCTAATACACGCTTTCTTAAATTAGGATCGAGGTAAATGTTTTTAAAAGCACTTTCTGACGTGATCGACTTTCTGACGAGCTCATCGACCGACCGTTGTCCGACCATCGTCTGATGATCGAATACCGATGTCGCTAAAATACGATATTTCGAATCGATCACTCGGATTTCATTAATGTCTTCCGACGTAAAACTGGAAAGGACGACCCTTAAGTTTTCTTCCAATGTCAGGTCGTCTTCTGTTCGTTCGCGCTTCATCTCTTCGCGCACACTAAATTCTATTAAGTTCATTCGATCGACGATCGACGTGCTGAAGTTCGTCTTTAACGTTTGCTCAAGCTCTCGGACGAAATACAATCCGATAATTTGAAGAGCGATTAAAATGAGCAAAATGTAAATGAGAACTAATTTGACGTGAATCGATCGAAAAAAGCTCACCTTTTGCATCGCGTTACTCCTGTTCTGGATCTCTCAAGTAATAGCCTACTCCACGACGCGTAACGATCCATGTCGGATGGCTCGGTGTATCTTCAATTTTTTCACGTAAACGACGAACGGTAACGTCGACCGTACGTACATCTCCGAAATAATCGTATCCCCATACCGTTTGTAACAAATGTTCACGCGTGAGCACTTGTCCAATGTGACGCGCTAAATAATGTAACAACTCAAATTCCCGATGAGTTAGTTCAATCGTCTCGCCACGTTTCGTAACCGTGTAAGCATCTGGTTGAATCGTCAATACCCCTACTTCGATATCTTCCGACTCGACTTCGACTTCATCAGATACCGTCTTCATATGACGGCGCAAATTCGCTTTGACACGAGCGATTAATTCGCGCGTACCGAACGGTTTCGTCACATAATCATCCGCCCCTAATTCCAACCCGAGTACTTTATCAATCTCGGAGTCTTTTGCAGTCAACATAATGATTGGAAAATCGTATTTTTTACGAACCTCTCGACAAACTTCCATTCCATCTCGTTTCGGCAACATAATATCGAGCAACATTAAATCAGGTTGTAGATCTTCCACTCGTTCGAGCGCCTCTTCACCATCGTATGCGCAATGAACAGTAAAACCTTCCTTCTTTAAATTGAATTCTAATATATCTGCAATTGGTTTTTCGTCATCGACGACTAAAATCGTTTTATCTTGCATATTCATATCCTTTCTCAACATCCTTCTTTTTTAAGAACGGTCTACTTGTACTTTATCATTTTTCACTATTTTTCGCACACTTCTGAATGGCCGGACGATGAATCGAAGAGGAACGCTCATCAGCACTTACCTCTTTCCAAACACATGCGTCTCCGTCTATCGTGAGCCTTCAGGAAGCAAAAAACCTCAACCACAACAGTGGCTGAGGTCATCCTCCAGGAGCTGGCATCGGCTGTTGGCTCCAGTCGACGTTCAAAAACTTGTTAAACTCTTTCACGAAAGCGAGCGTTACCGTTCCCGTCGGACCGTTCCGCTGCTTAGCGATAATAATTTCGATCATATTCGAACTCTCGCTCTCTTTATCGTAATAATCATCACGATATAAGAAGCTGACGATATCCGCATCTTGCTCAATACTTCCTGATTCTCGCAAGTCACTCATCATCGGACGTTTATCTTGTCGTTGTTCGACACCACGCGATAATTGAGACAGTGCGATGACAGGTACTTCTAGCTCCCGAGCGAG
>JASLGI010000062.1 GCA_030149685.1 Bacillaceae bacterium
CATTTCTAAATCATTTTCTTCATCTCCGAAAGCGATAATTCGTTCGCGTGGAATATTGTAGTAACGAGCGACTTGGCGAATGCCGAGCGCTTTATGTAAGCCTGTTCGGACGAGTTCAACGATGTAGAGGGGAGAACCCCAGTTATATTGCGAAATAGTCGCATCAAAATAAGTTGTCAAATCTTTTTGAAGTTGTTCGATTGAATGCGCATCCGTTTGCAATAATAAATTCGTCGGATGATGTGCAAGTGATTCACGTAGTCGGCCTTTCACAATTTTCGGTTCACCATACCCAAAAATATGCATAATTTGATCATCTTCTTTTTCTAAATAGACATCGTCTTTAACTTCAGCAATCATATTGTGCACTTTGCGTTCTTCCGCGAAAGCAATGACTTCTGAAGCAAGCGGTAAATCAATTGGATAATGTTGACGAGCAGACCATGAAGCATCGAGTGGATGATGCGTTAACGCCCCATTAAAATTGACGATAGGCGTTTGTAATCCGAGTTCTTCATAATAAGGCAAGCTCGCTCGATACGGTCGACCGGTTGCGATCATCACGATATGGCCTTCGTTCATGAGTTGTTGTAAGATGCGTTTTGTCCGTGGTAAAATTCGTTGATCGTTCGTTAATAATGTGCCGTCTAAATCTAAAACGATTAAATGTTGTTTCATCAAACTCCCCCTTACTCGTCTCAGTGTACGTGCTAACGGACATTCGGTCAAAAGATATTAGTTTCTCTTCGAAACGAACTTTGTTACCCTTAATGAAAAGGGGGAAATGAAATGTACATGACAGAAGAATTATGGAATGACATACCAGTACTTCACGTCAGAAAACAAGAAACGAAAAACGATGCGCCAGTGATGTTCTTTTTGCACGGTTTTCAAAGCGCAAAAGAACATAACTTGCATTATGCGTATCATTTAGCAAATGAAGGAGTCCGTGTCGTCTTACCAGAAGCAGCATTACATGGTGTTCGTTCGAAAGATTATTCACTTGAACAAATGGCTGCTCATTTTTGGGAAGTCGTTTTGACATCTATTCAAGAGATGAATGTATTGTATGAGTACGTCCAACAGCACTTTACACCGACTCGCATCGGGATGAGCGGCACATCGATGGGGGGCATTACGACATTCGGATGTTTAGCGACGTACTCGTGGATCGATGTCGGTGGGTCAATGATGGGTTCGCCTGCTTATGATACACTCGCGCGAGGTCAACTCGCACATATTGAAAAAAAGGGCATCGATTTACCGGTAGAACGCGAAAAGATCGAACAATTATTAGAGATGTTGCAACCTTATGATTTAATGCAACGAGTCGAACGATTGAATCAACGTCCATTATTTTTATGGCACGGGCAATTAGATGAACTCGTTCCATTTCAGTTAACAGCAGCTTTTTATGAGAAAATCCGTTCATTGTATGATGACGAAGAAAAGCTCGTGTTCGTTCAAGATAAAGAAGCAGGACATAAAGTACCTCGTTACGCAATCCTTGCAATGACAGAATGGTTTAGTCGACAATTAACAAAGTAAGCAACTAGTTTGTGATTGAAAATGAGAATTGATATGATAAAACAAATGAGAAAAGGAGCGATCCACTATGTCAGATGAAGAATTAATGAAAGAAAGTATGCTCGGGGCATTAGAAAGTGTTATTGACCCAGAGCTCGGTATCGATATTGTCAACCTCGGATTAATTTATGACGTGTCGTTAGATGATGAAGGAGTAGCACATGTTGAAATGACGTTTACATCGATGGGATGTCCAATGGGCCCACAATTAATTAACGGTGTGAAAAACGCTTTGAATGAATTGCCAGAAGTAAAAGATGTTGAAGTAAATATCGTTTGGAACCCACCATGGGGTAAAGATAAAATGTCACGCTTTGCGAAAATGGCACTCGGCGTACACGACGGTTAATAGAAAAAGTTCTAGACTGACAATGTTGTCAATCTAGAACTTTTTTTGTTTGTAAAATAAAAATACGGCTATGTAAATGAAAGGTCAAAAAAGGTGAGCATAACAGTTTACAAAGAATAAAAAATTTCATATACTATAATTAGTCAAAGATAGTCAAAGTCAGAGAAAAGGAGAGAGTTATATGCAAATGAACCCAAATCAACAAGACAATCGAACGCCGCTTGAGCGTTTCGGTCGCAACTTAATTGAAGAAGTGAAAGACGGTAAAATGGATCCTGTCATCGGGCGTGATGAAGAGATTCGTAATGTCATTCGTATTTTATCGCGTAAAACGAAAAACAACCCGGTGCTCATAGGGGAACCCGGTGTCGGTAAAACAGCGATCGTTGAAGGACTTGCTCAACGAATTGTGAAAGGTGACGTACCTGAAGGGTTGAAAAAACGAACAATTTTCGAGCTTGATATGAGTTCGTTAATTGCAGGAGCAAAATATCAAGGGGAATTTGAAGAACGATTAAAAGGTGTGTTAAAACAAGTCAAAGAGAGCGATGGAGATATTATTTTATTCATCGATGAATTACACACAATCGTCGGTGCTGGTCGAACGAGTGGAGCGATGGATGCAGGGAATATGTTGAAGCCCATGCTCGCGCGTGGAGAGTTATACTGCATCGGTGCGACAACACTTGATGAGTATCGTCAATACATTGAAAAAGATCCTGCACTTGAACGTCGTTTTCAGCAAGTGATGGTGCGAGAACCATCTGTTGAAGATGCGATTTCGATTTTACGAGGATTAAAAGAGCGTTATGAATTGCATCACGGAGTGCGCATTCATGACCGCGCAATCGTTGCTGCTGCAACGCTTTCTGATCGTTATTTAACTGACCGTTTCATGCCAGATAAAGCGATCGATTTAGTCGATGAGGCAAGTGCGATGGTGCGAACAGAAATTGACTCGATGCCACAAGAGCTCGATGCAGTGACGCGAAAAATCTTACGTTTAGAAATTGAAGAACAAGCGTTGATGAAAGAAACGGATCAAATGAGTAAAAACCGTTTAGAAGCATTACGTGAAGAGTTAAAACAATTGAAAGAGTCTTCTGCCGATATGAGAAAGCAGTGGGAAGAAGAGAAAGCTTCATTAGAAGAAGTACAGAAAAAGCGTGAGCGACTCGATAAAGCGCGTCGCGAACTCGAAGAAGCAGAAAGTACCTTTGATTTAAACCGCGCAGCGGAATTGCGTCACGGGCTTATTCCACAACTTGAAGCGGAGTTAAAACAAGTAGAAGAAGAATATGAAGGGTCAGAACGTCTCATTCGCGAAGAAGTGACAGAAGAAGAGATTGCAGATGTCGTCGCTCGTTGGACAGGGATTCCTGTACAAAAACTCGTCGAAGGAGAAAGAGAGAAATTACTTCGTTTAGATGAAACGTTAAAAGAGCGTGTCATCGGACAAGATCGAGCGGTAGAACTCGTCACTGAAGCTGTATGGCGTGCACGTGCGGGTATTAAAGATCCGAACCAACCGATCGGTTCATTCCTCTTCTTAGGTCCAACAGGTGTCGGTAAAACAGAACTGGCGAAAACACTTGCTGCTACGTTGTTTGATTCAGAAGATCACTTCATCCGAATCGATATGTGTGAATATATGGAAAAGCATAGTGTTTCACGTTTGATCGGTGCTCCTCCAGGTTATGTCGGTTATGAAGAAGGCGGACAATTGTCAGAAGCGGTACGTCGTAATCCATATTCTGTCGTTTTACTCGATGAAATGGAAAAAGCACACCCAGACGTTGCGAACGTCTTACTGCAAGTATTAGACGATGGCCGTATTACCGATGGTCAAGGACGTAATGTTGATTTCACAAATACTGTCATTATTATGACGTCAAACATCGGTTCTCAAATTTTACTCGATCGAGTGAAATTAGAAGAAGCGGATCACGACATTGAAGATTTAATGATGACAGAACTTCGTGGACATTTTAAACCAGAACTTTTAAACCGTATGGATGATATCGTCTTGTTCGATTCATTATCAGGAGATACATTCGGTTTAATTGCGCGAAAAATGCTCGGCGATGTCGAACGTCGTTTAGAAGAACAAGAGCTTTCATTAGCGTATGATGAGACAGTCATCGATTGGATCGTCACACATGGAACAGATGCAGACTTCGGTGCGCGTCCGTTAAAACGATTCATTCAACGAAATATTGAAACAGCTATTGCTAGAGAAATCATTAAAGGTGATTTAGAAGAAGGTGCGACAATTACCTTACATGTAGAAAATGATCAATTGCAATTAGCGACAAAAAATAAGTAAAAAAAAGAGTGGTTCGCTTGTCGATAGACAAGGAATCACTCTTTTTATGATTAATCGTGATCCGGTGTAGATTCATCAGGAATGATTGCAGCGAGAGCAATAACACCAACGACTAAAAGGACGATTGGTAAGTATGTCGCTTCTAATACGAATTCAACGTTATGAATTGAGCTCGCTACGTAGTTCAACATAGTAATGAAAAGCGCTGCCCAAATTAAAGATACGATTACACGCATGTTTTTCACCTCATTAATTGCTTTTTCCTCCTTATCATATCATATGTATTTCTCAAGCGGTACATGTCGATGAAAAAAGAAGTTGAAAAAAAGAAATATATCACTTATTATTATCACTAGGTACTAATAACAGATAATATTACAAGACTAGAAAGGGAGAGATCAATGGCAGTAGGACTTTTAGGGGTAGGAAAAGCCGTACCGAAACGTATTGTGACAAATGATGATTTATCAAAAATAATGGATACATCGGATGAGTGGATCCGCACGCGTACAGGGATTCATGAACGCCGTATTGCAGAAGATGATGTCGATACGTCAGACTTAGCGTACGAAGC
>JASLGI010000071.1 GCA_030149685.1 Bacillaceae bacterium
AATGATCCTCCTGTCGTATCTAAAAGGATGAAGGTATCCATTAACACGATTGTTTCACTCCCTTCAAGAGCTTATAATGTTCAAATTATTTTTAAAAAGTCATACGTTTCTACTTCGTTTTTTCCTAAAACAGAATGGCGAAGGACTCGAGATCTTTGTCTGCGTTCTTCGCCATTGAAGATCCATATATCTATTATCGGTTCATAACCATGAACGCAATAACAGTCGCGAAGATCGGGATAACCTCTACTAACGCGATACCAATGAACATTGTCGTCTGAAGAATTCCACGTGCTTCTGGTTGACGAGCGATTCCTGAAACTGTGCGTGATACAACTAAACCTGCACCAATACCCGCACCTACTGCACCTAAACCGATAGCAATTGCTGCTGCTAATAAACCAACTGAACCTGTCATAATATTTCTTCCTCCTAAAAGTTTAACTCTTTTTTGTTAGTTTGGTTGCTCAAAAACTGAGCTTTATGTTGACTGGTGGCGTCACTTCACGTCGTCTTGAACGACTTTTTGTGACATATACACCATAGATAACATAACGAAAATGAATGCTTGAAGTCCACCGATGAAGACGGAGAACCCTTGCCAAGCGATACCCGGTAAAATGGCTGCTGCGAAGCCGAGCGGTCCTGAAACCGCAAGTGCTGCGAGTAAGCCCATTAGTACTTCACCTGCATAAATGTTCCCGTAAAGACGGAGACCGAGCGTTAAAGCTGAGGTGAACTCCCCGATGATGTTGAAAGGCATAAGTAATGCGTTTGGTTGGAAGAAGCCTTTCGTATAACCACCGATACCTTTTGCTTTAATTCCGTAATAATGCGTTAAGACAATAACCATTGTCGCTAAAGTCATTGTTACAACTGGGTCAGCTGTTGGTGATTTCCACCATAATTGACCGTCGTAGTAAATCGCCATCGGTAATCCGAGTACGTTCGCTACGAAAATGAACAAGATAAGCGTCAATGCAAGAACGTGGAAACGTCCACCCGTTTTCCAGTCCATGTTGCTTTTGATAATTCCTTTTACGAAGTCCATAATCCATTCAAAGAAGTTTTGGAATCCGCGTGGTTTCTTCTGTAAATTACGTGTTGCAAGCATTGCGATTGCAAATACGATCACAGAAGTAACAAAAATCATGAGAACGTTTGACATGTTGAATGTCATCTCAAAAGCTGTCCCTTCAAACGCCGTTCTTAACGGAGCTGTTTGTTCCATATGTTCGTTCACCTCCCTTTACGATGTCATGTCATGTTTCACATGGTAAAACGTCCGTTCGAAAAACAAGACGAAATACGGGATTGCGAAACCGATAACAGTACCGATAAAATCAAATTGCTCCGGGAATGCAGAAGCGAGAGCTACTGCCGCAATACCGGATATAAATCGTAAGATCGTTCCTGTAGGTGGTCGTTTTCCTTCATCGATTGCTTTGTCAAACTGCTTTGACTTCCGGCCGAGTGTCCAAATATTGTACATCCCGAATAACATCCCGAGCCCAGCTCCTGCAAACTGCAGTTCGTAATTAGTCGTTTGATAACCAATGCCGATCAATGCAAGAATAACAAGACCTAGACCTAAATTTTTTCGTACAATTTTTTGCATGTCCATAAGACAATCTCCTCAGCCTTCCATAAGAGTTTGCAGACGCAATTGAAAAAGAAAAACAAGAGGCATTTCTTTGTCTCTTGCTCCCTTTTGAAAGACGTCTTCCGTTGTAAAATTAACTGGACATAGTAATCGATGTTAGGAAATTAACACCCGGTGACGTTGTTTCAAAACGAGACGTAAAAAAATACGATTTTTCAAGTGAAATCACTTGGTTTTATACGTTGAAACAAACCATATATGTATGAAACGCCTTTTATTCATATCCTTTGATAGCATACAATAGAGAAAAAATGATGTCAATTGTTTCCCGTGAAATTGTTCACAAAGTCGGGGCTTTTCACACTTTTTCTGTGTATAATTTTTGAACGTTTCTAGCGAATAGTGAATAATGAGAAAAGACTCGTTGTGTTTTTAGTACTTTTCACCTTTTTTTATTCTTTTTTAACTGTTTTCTTTGAAAAACTAGAACAGTTCTCATGATTTTATAGGTCTTTTGACTTTTTAGCCAAAATTCATTCATTTTTCTTTTCGAAATATAAAGTGGAGCACACTTCGTAATAAAAAAGTCTTTCAAGTACGACGAAACGAACTTGAAAGACTCTTTTTTTATTGCTGTTCATTTAAAAACTTTAATAATGCTTCAACGATACGACGTGACGCTTCACCGTCTCCGTAAGGGTTCGATGCTTTTGCCATCTGATCGTATGCTGTTTGGTCACTTAATAACTCATCTGTTAATTCGAAGATCGTATCTTCTTCTGTTCCTGCAAGTTTAAGTGTACCTGCCTCAATTCCTTCCGGACGCTCTGTCGTATCGCGTAAAACGATCACCGGTTTACCGAGACTTGGCGCTTCTTCTTGAATACCGCCTGAGTCCGTTAAAATGATATGTGAACGTGCAGCGAAGTTATGAAAATCAACGACTTCGAGTGGTTCAATTAAATGAACGCGCTCATTATCGCCTAAAATTTCATCTGCAACTTCACGAACAGCTGGGTTCATATGCATCGGATAAACGATTTGAATGTCGTCGTATTTTTCAAGCAAACGGTTGATCGCACGGAACATATTGCGCATTGGCTCACCTAAGTTTTCACGACGGTGTGCCGTGAGAAGAATCATTTTATCTTCACCAATTTTTTCTAAAATCGGGTGTGTGTATTCTTCGCGCACTGTCGTATGAAGCGCATCGATCGCCGTATTTCCTGTAATGTAAATACGCGACTCGTCTTTACCTTCATTGATTAAGTTTTGCGCTGATTTTTCTGTCGGTGAGAAATGAAGGTCCGCAATGACTCCTGTCAATTGACGGTTCATTTCTTCCGGATACGGAGAATATTTATTCCATGTGCGAAGACCTGCTTCAACGTGTCCGACAGCAATTTTGTTATAAAACGCTGCAAGACTTCCGATAAATGTCGTCGCTGTATCGCCGTGAACGAGTACGATATCCGGCTCTGCTTCTTTCATAATTCCATCGAGCCCTTCAAGTCCTCGTGTTGCAACATCGACGAGCGTTTGACGGCTTTTCATAATGTTTAAGTCATAATCTGGTGTTACGTCGAATGCTTCGAGTACTTGGTCGAGCATTTCACGGTGTTGTGCCGTTACTGTCACAATTGATTCAATCTCTTCATATTTTTCTAATTCTAAAACGAGGGGCGCCATTTTAATTGCTTCTGGGCGCGTCCCAAAGATCGTCATCACTTTCCACTTTCGTGTCAATCGAATCCCACCTTTATTATTATTTCGTTCCGAATAAACGGTCTCCAGCATCGCCAAGTCCTGGAACGATATAGCCATTTTCATCTAACTTCTCATCGAGTGCAGCGATGTAAACATCGACATCAGGGTGTGCTTCTACGAATGCATCGACGCCTTCAGGTGCTGCAATTAAGCACATAAACTGAATGTCTTTTGCTC
>JASLGI010000267.1 GCA_030149685.1 Bacillaceae bacterium
AAAAACCCTAGTTCTTCTTTACGACGTGTAAAGAAGAACTAGGTCATGATCAACGAGTCGCTTCATCATTCCACGCGGAATGGGAAGTAACGGTCTTTCACTTTTCGTACGTTATGTTCGTTTTTCGTATAGGTCGAGACGACGAGGCGGTAATCGCCTGGCTCGTAGGCGGTACGTGGTGAAACGGTTGCGTGCATGCGATCGCTCGTCAAGGCGACGGAAACGTCGTGGCGTGTCCCATCCGTTCGCTCGACGTAAATCGTTCCGTTATGAATCGTCGCACCGTTCATTTTTTGAGAAAATGTCACGTTCCACTGTTTCGTTGCGTCCACTGTCGGTGCGTGTTGATCGACAGTGAAAGCAGGTGGCGTGAACGGTTCGGCATTGTAACGTAAATGCATCGCGTCGATTAAAATCGAACCTTTCGTCTGGCGAGACGGAGTCGGCTCGACGAGGTACACTTGTTTCAACGTCATCGGTTGGACGTAGTTCGGCACGTGCGCTTCAACGTATTTCCAACCGAACCAATCGAGCCCGCCGTTTTTCGTGAAGTCGATCGGGAACGTATTGCCATTTCCATCTTCGATCGTTCCACGCAACCAATGGCGCTCCCCGTTACCGTACACCCAAAGTCCGATCGCTTTCGGTGATCCACTAATCGCATAGCCGTCTTTCCAATTGATGTAAGCAGCAGCCGTACCGGATGCGCTCGTAAAGTCGTAGTCGAGTCGGAGCGAACCTTCACCGTGAACGGGTTGGATCGTCCGTTCGAGTGCAATGGAAGCGCGTGCGCGAGAGCTCGACGCTTCTAAGCCGTCGATCGCCTCGAAGGAGCCGACGCGAACCGGTTCGGTTAATACGTGGACCGGAATCGTCTTTTTCACAGAGCCGTACGAAGCGGTTAACGTACCGGTCGCTTTTTCGTTAGACGCTCGGAACACTTTGCCGTCGAGCGTTCCGACGTTCGGTGAAACGGTCCATTGAATCGCGTCATCGTTAAAGATGACATTTTCTTTTTGGAAAATCGCTTTCGCTCGAAGAGTAACGGTTTCGTTCGGACCGGAGTAAATGACTTCCGGTGCGATTTTTAAATCGTCGATCGCATCGGTGACGTGAACCGGAATGCGAACCGTTTGGCCGTGTGCATCGGCGACGACGGTACCGCGCCCAGGTTTCGTCGCAACGAAGCGGTTGTTTTCAATCGTTCCGTGCGTCGCACTTTTCAGTTGCAAGTGGATCGCTTTCGGATCGAGGACGTTTTGGTATTCGTCGATCGCTCGTGTGACGCGGAATCCGACAGACGCACCGACAGCTACTTTTCCTTTTTCCGCTTGTTCGACTTGAATGTCGACAGGCTTCCCGTAAGGAGCGGTACTGATCGCTTCTAACGTTGCGTTAATCGGTCGTAAGCCGTACATCGGTGTGTTCGTAAGTGTTGGATAGACGTCGCCGTAGCGTCGCGTTACCATCGTCGTCGAGCCACCGCCGTCTAAGTTCAACGCTTCGTGCGCGCCGATCGACACTAAGTAATTCGCGAACTCTTGCATCGTCATACCCGTCCGTCCACCGTTTCGGTCGACCGTGACGAGAAAGACGCGGTCGCGTGCTTTGTTCGTCGCAACAGCGGTACGTGCCGTTCGTTCGGTCGCACGCGGGCTGCGTGGATCGATCGATAAAGCAGCGCGTCCGTTTTGAACGAGGCGCGGTCCGCTCGCGATCATAAATCGCGCATCGTTCCATCGCTCATCGACTTCGTAAGCGAGTTGAACGGTGTCGCCTTTTTTCAATTTCGTCAATGCCGACGCACGGCTACCCGTTCCCGATAAGACGAAGCCGCGTCCATTTGCTGGAATGGCAGCGCTCGTTTTTTGGCCGTACGGACGAACGCCGATGACTTTCCCTTCGATCGGGACGCCGAGCGTTACGTTTTCATTGACCGAACGCGGTGTTTCGACGACGACTTCCACACCGAACGGATTCGTTCGTGTATGGCTGTACGCCCAGTTCGACGTGTAGAAAATGAGCTCGTCGTTTTCGCGTTCTCGGTTGTAACTCGTCGGCGTTAATTTTTCGTTTCCGACAGTGACGATAGGAGAGAGGCGGTACGGTGCGATTTGCGGACGGTTGTCTGCGAGCATACCGAATGCCGCCGGTTCGTACATGAAGTCGTTCGCTCGAGAAGAAGTCGACCCGAGGTGGTGAATGACTCCGTTTTTCATTAATAAATAGCTCGGAACACCTGTCGACAAGTGGAAGAACGAAGCGTTCACCGCTCCGACGACGTGATGTTCTTTATGTGTCCGTTCTCGAGCGAGCTCAGGAACGGTCGTTCGCTTCGTGATCGGTCGGGGTAACCCGAGATCGACCGTCGTATACGGTTGGTTTAAATTGATGGATAGTTCGTGAACCGTCCCATTTCCGGTTGATTTTGAATCGTGATAGACGCCTTGAGAAACAGAGGCGGCTAACGTTTTGTCATACGGAGAGAACAAAAGTGCACCGACGAAAGCAGCAACAATAAACAAACGTTTCACGGATGAATCACTCCTCCTAAAAAATAACAATAAAAAAGCGACGAAATAAAGAATCTCGTGGACCCACAAAGTCCACGAGATTCTTCCTCGTCGCATAGTCGCATATATCGTTAAAAACAAGGTCTTTCCTACGCTTCTAATAA
>JASLGI010000140.1 GCA_030149685.1 Bacillaceae bacterium
TTCACGCACACGTTGTTCATTTATCACGAATCGACAACTCCTTAACGTTTTGTTTTTCTTCCTCAGTATATCACAGTATGTTCATCATTTAACGTTCTCTGCTTACTTGATTTTCAATGATTTTCATTATTTGTAACGATACTCTTTTTCTCCCTTCCATTCTAACATCCCGCTTGCCATGTTAATTGCCGTAAATCCACGACTCATTAAATAAGCTGTTACTCGTCCGCTGCGATTTCCCGCTCGACAAATAATAATATACACCGCGTCTGTCGGTAACGCATCCAAATGGAACGGAATTTCTCCAATAGGAATATGAATCGCTTCAGGAATCGTTCCTGTTTCTAACTCTTCTGCCTCTCTAACATCAATAATCGTAATCGGAGCCCCATCTTCTAGTAACTCTTTCACTTCGTCTGGATATAATTCCTGGATATGCATCATTTACCACTTCTTTCTTTTGTGTTCTTTTTCAATACTCGTTATAATTCAAGGTGAAAACAATTATAGCTGATTGTACGATCAACGAAAGAGGTGAACGCTATGCCGTCATTTTTACTATTACTTTTTGTCAGTTTCATTGTTTTCTTTTTAAGTACGATCATTTTTAAGCGAAGCCCTATTGAAGGGATGATCATCGTCTTTGCAACTTTCCTTCTTTTGGCGCCGTTCGAGCTAGTCATTGAAAGCTTTCTTGCACCGATTTCGAGCCCTGTATTTCATGCGATTGTTTTATATCTTTTAGCAGGTGCCATTTTCGAACGTCTTTATGTGTTTGAACGTGCTTACGTTTTTGGTTCAAACTATTTTCATCAGTCTCCGAAATGGCAAACATTTTTTCCTTTAGTTGCCCAAACGTTTATGGCGAGTATTTCGGGTGCTGCTGAAAATAACGTACGAATTACAGAACGGAAAATCGTTGAATGGCAAACGATGCACCAAGTGTCTCCTGCTTTTACGAAAAACTCGACGATCGCTGTCAGTGTCTTAGCTCATATTTTACCACCTGCAGGCATCATTTCGTTAACTTATGCTGTTTATAATTTTTTATATCCTCATCAATTTACAGTAAGCGAATGGTGGATCATCGCTTACGGTCTTGGTGTGCTCTTTTTTGTTCATCGATGGCTCTCACTTCGCTTCATGTATCGCCTTCATCGGATCGATCTATCCTCTCCTCAACCGATGCCACTAGAAAAAAAGTGGCGAGGAACATGGCTCGTCTTGTTCGTTCCAGTACTTATCTTTTTACCAATTGCTTTTGACGCCTTTGCTGCGCCTTGGATTGCGGAGCGAATTAGTCCTGAAGCACAAGCGCAAATGTCTTTTCGGATTTTAATGTTTGCACCGATATTTGCGATTTTTTATGTGTTATTGATCAATCGACGGTTCGTTCCGAAAAAACGACGGATGCGTCAATTGATCCACTTACTAGAAGATTCAATGATTGCTATTATTCCCGCGTCTATTATGACGTATTTTGCTTGCATCAGTTTAGAATTATTTATTCGTCTCGATGCGAAAAAAGCACTTAACGAATGGGCCGCTACTTTCGATGATCAATTAGGCATTTTATTCGTTTTATTATCAATTATCGGAGTCGCTACAATTTTCCCTGGACCGATTGCCGTCACACTGTTCGGTGGGACATGGCTCGTACTAGCAGACAACTTCGGTTGGAATGCATGGACACTCGCCACATTACTCCCTGCTTTTACTGGAAGTATTGAAGGGATGATGGCGCTATGGTCTATTCAAACAAATGCGTACGAAGAGCTTTTTCAATCATCGAAAATGACTCTCTTTTGGTTCAGTACACATTTATTATTGCTCATTAGTTTATTCGTTATTTTTCATTAGAAAGGAGAAAGTGTATGAAAAAAACGATCCACACATCGATTTTCTGGCTTTTCCGCCTCTCTGTTCTTTCTCTTTTTATGATCGCCTTATTCGTTACCGGACTATTTGTCACCGGGTTATTGATCGGCGGTTATTATGGAGACCGACTCGTCATGATCGGAGACTTTATCTTTCAGCATACTGCTTGTCTCGCTTTTTTCTCCATCGCTTTCGGTCTTTTATTAAAAAGATGGAACGATTAAAAAAGAAGCAAACCGCCACACGCGATTTGCTTCTTTTCTTATTTATATTACTCCTACAAAATAAGCAACTATCAGTAATACAATACTGAAAATCCACATAGGAATAAATGAATATCGAATATGACTACCTATAGAAACTCCTGCTAAACCTATTCCTAGCCAAGTAGCGGGAGCTAAAGGACTAATCATAGCACCAAAGTTATTACCTATTGCCATTGAATAAACAACAGATGTTGCCTCTACTCCAAAAGGTGTAACAATTTCTAAAACAATTGGAAGTAAGGCGAAATAATAAGCGTCAGTACTTGTAATTAAATCAAATGGCAAACCAAATGTCCCTACAACTAAATGTAGTGTCGACAATAGAAAGTTTGGTAAAATTGCTACAATAGCCAATGCCATTTCTTCTAACATTCCTGTTCCGTTTAAAACCCCTAAAAACATACCTGCTGCAATAATAATCGATGCCATCAGTATAGCATTGGGAGCGCTTTCTTTTATGATAGCTGATTGTTCTTTTGATGTTCGGTAATTCAAAGGCAACGCAATTACTAAACCTATAAGGAAAGCTAATGCAGGCTTTAAAAAATCACCTAATAGTAATGTTAATACAGAAATAAATAGTAACCAGTTTAAAGCATATATTACTTTATTCTCTTTCGCTCTTGGAATACCTAAAACTGTACTCATTTTTTCATCTACTGTTTCAGTAACATGATTTTGATAAATATATTCATTCTTTCCTTCATCTATTCTTTTTTTCTCTCTCCATCCTAACAATGCTGCAAAGATAAGTAACAATACAAAACCTATTAATTGCACTGGAATAAGTGGTTGCCAAAGCGCTGATGTTTCCATGTCTAGCACTGCTGCTGAACGCGCAAGTGGTCCACCCCATGGAAATAAATTTACTATCCCTATACTACTTGCCACAAGCATGACTAATAAATTCGGACTCATTTTCATCTTCTTATAGATTGGTAAAAAAGCAGGTATTGTTACTAAAAAGGTAGTCGCTCCCGAACCATCTAAATGAGCTAACCCTCCAACAATAACTGTACCTACCGCAATAAAAATAACATTCCCCTGAGTTATTTTTATTACAGTATTAATCACAGGATCAAATAATCCTATGTGATTCATTA
>JASLGI010000149.1 GCA_030149685.1 Bacillaceae bacterium
TTGTTGGCGACCTTCATTCACTGCTTCACCAACGAACATATTAAAATCCATCATTGGACAAATCTCCTTTCGGTAAGTTCGTCATTATATTATCATACATTGACGAAAAAACCGACTAAAAGACTTTATTCATGGTGAGGGCGTGTATATTTTTCTCTTGGCAAAAATGTTCTCTTTAGTTGAGCACCCATTTCCATTCGACGTTCTGCTAGTTCATCTGCTGCTTGATACGTTGGAATATTTTTCTCTTTCGCTAATGCATACAGCTCTAACATCGTGTCATAAATCGTTTCTACGGAACGCATCGCACGTTCTCGGTTATACCCTTTCATCTCTTCGACGACGTTTAACACGCCTCCTGCATTAATGACATAATCTGGAGCATACAAAATATTACGCTCTTCTAACAGATCGCCATGACGCGGTTCTGCTAGTTGGTTATTCGCTGAACCAGCAACAATATCTACCTTTAACTGCGGAATCGTCTCATCATTTAAAATGGCACCGAGGGCACATGGTGCGAAAATATCCGCCTCCACTGCATAAATGTCCTCAGGAGCTACTTTTTTAGCATCGTACAACTTTACAATACGATCTGCTGCTTCATCGAAAATATCCGTAATAATGATCGATGCGCCTTCTTCATGTAAATACTCACATAACTTCGATGCGACACTTCCAGCTCCTTGTACAGCGACTGTTTTACCTTTTAATTGATCGGACCCATATTTTTCTTTTGCAGATGCTTTCATCCCCATATAAATACCGTAAGAAGTCACCGGTGACGGATCTCCCGACGTATTTGCACTCGATGCGTTACCGACTAAGTGATCGGTCTCTTGGAAAACAAAATCGAGATCATCACTTCCTGTTCCGACATCCGCTGACGTAATATAACGACCATTTAAACTTTCAACGTAACGACCGAATGCACGGAAAAGTGCTTCCGTTTTATCTTTTTTTGGATCTCCTATAATGACGGCTTTTCCCCCACCGAGATTAACACCCGCTGCTGCGTTTTTATACGTCATTCCTTTTGCAAGACGTAAGGCATCTTCTAACGCTTCTTCTTCCGTTTCATACGGCCACATAGGCGGTCCCCCGAGTGCAGTACCTTATGTGGTATCGTGCACGACGATAATCGCTTGTAAACCTGCTTTTTCATCTTGACAAAAAACGACTTGTTCGTACGCTCCCTCTTTCATCTGTTGAAATAAAGACATATGTATCGTTCCCCTTTTTGAATTATTAGAATATTCTATATTATAACGAACTTTGTTTCTTTTCACAACTAAAAAAGAGAAAGCATTTGAATACGTTCAAACACTTTCTCTTTAGACCTATTGTTATTCTTGTTCCGGCATTACGACTTGACGAATGACACGAGGAACATCTGTAATCCAACCGATAATGAGAGGATGACCTTTCATTAACACTTCTTCTTCTCCGAGTACTCCATATAAACGAATCGGGCGACCATCTATTTCTAGCGCTTCAATATGAGCGGTTTTCCATTGTTTATGATTCAAGTGAAAAATATCTGCTAATGGATATTGTGCGAGCCCTTCTGTCGTTAAATCACGCTTTCTTAAAATTTGAGCAACAGGCATCGTCGGGTCGTACTTCTTCACTTCTTCTAATAACTCATAATGAAATGATGAAATATGTACATTTGAAAGTGGAGATAAACATTCCAATACACGTTTTACAACTTGTGGTCGTTCGAGTAATGTTTCTTTCAGCTCTACGTTGACCCCAATTTGTTGAACTTGTGCGAAATGAACAACTTCTTGTAATGCGGGTATACGTAATCGGCGGAAACGGCGTTGCCACCATGAACCTAATCGAACTTTTTTAGCCGATGGAAAACGTAATTCATCAATATTTCGATCGCGAGCAGCAAGACGTGATAAATTACGGTCATGAACGACAACGGGTACGCCATCTTTCGTTAGTTGGACATCGATTTCAATGCCATCTGCTCCTTGGCGCACTGCTTCTTGAAAAGCTCCAATCGTATTTTCGAACCGATCGACACTCGCTCCGCGATGAGCGTAAATATCATATTTTCGTTGAGACATGAAGCCACCTACTTTTCATTAAGTTACTCGTAGTATAACAAAAATGACGAAAAGCTTCTAAAACAAGCAGCCGTTTTAGAAACTTTTCGTTCATCTATGACCCATAATGTCTCTTTTACGTTCTTTTCCTAACTCAATCAATTCTGCAGCATGACGTAAAGTTAATGGAGTTACTTCTGCACCAGATAACATACGTGATAATTCTTCTTCTCGCTTCTCTTCTTCTACTGCTCGAATACGAGTAAATGTGCGTCCATTTTCTACTTCTTTTTCAATGACATAATGATGATCTGCCATTGCTGCTACTTGAGGTAAATGAGAAATACACAACACTTGAGAATGATTTGAAATAGTCGTAATTTTATCCGCAATCGCTTGTGCTGCTCTTCCGCCTACTCCTGTATCTACCTCATCAAAGATAATTGATAAGACACCTTCATGAACAGAAAAAATTGTTTTTAGTGCGAGCATAACACGGGACAGCTCCCCACCTGAAGCTACTTGAACGAGTGGCATGAAAGGCTCTCCTACGTTTGTCGATATATAAAATGCTACATTGTCGTAACCGAACGCATCAAATGTCTCTCCAGACTTTCGCTCGACTCGAACGTCGAATTGTGCTTTTTCCATATGTAAATCTGCGAGCTGACGTTCAATCGCCACTTTCAATTGATCCGCATTTTGCTTTCGAATGATTGATAACTCTTCTGCTTCGATCATTAAATCTTGCTTCACTTGTTCGAATTTTTCTTCTACTTCTGCTAAACGTTCATCTCGATGAAGAAGGCGATCTAACTCATCTGCAATCGACTCCCGATAAATTAAAATATCTTCGATCGTTTCACCATATTTTCGTTGCAACTGTCCAATTAACGCAAGACGAGACTCTACTTCTTCCAAACGTGAAGGATTAAATTCCATATCCGCTAAAATATCACTTAATTGATGAGCAACATCTTGAAGAGCATAGAAGTTAGAAGAAGTCGTTTCAGCAAGAGTTTCTAACGTTTCGTCGACAGTAGCAGCATCTTCTAAATCACTCATCGCACTACCGATCCAATCAAGTCCATGATTTTCATTACTTAACGCTTCATAAGCAGTTCCGAGCCGACTATAAATTCGATCAAAATGTTTTAATTGCGTCTGTTCTTGTATCAGTTTTTCTTCTTCGTCAATCTCAAGATGCGCTTCATCAATTTCATTTAATTGAAAAGAATAAATATCAATCTGTTGTGCTACTTGACGCTCATCTAGCATCTGTTCTTCTAACTGACGTTTATATTTGACATAACGTTGATACATTTCTGTATAGCTTGTAAATGTTTTTTGAAAGTCTTCTCCTGCAAACTGATCGAGTAAATGAATATGATATCTCTCATCCATCAATGATTGATTTTCATGTTGACTATGAATATCGACGAGGTGTCGCATCACTTCTCTCAGCATAGCAATCGTAACGAGCGTGCCATTGATACGACAAGTCGATTTACCTGAAGCATTAATATCACGACGAATAATAAACACATAGTCATCGGACCAATCGATTCCTAAATCATCGAGCTGATGTCGAAAGTCTTCTGTCATAAAATCGAGTCGAAACATCCCTTCAAGCTCTGCTTTCTTTGCTCCGTGTCGAACGAATTGATGGGAACCACGACCTCCAGCAAGTAATTGAATCGCTCCGATGATGATCGACTTACCGGCACCTGTTTCTCCCGTAAGGACAGTCATCCCTTCTTCAAAACTGACATGTAGCTCTTCAATAATTGCAAAGTCTTTGATCGATAACTCACTTAGCAAAGCACTCCCCCCTTTATTACAACATCGACAACAACCGTTCTTTGATCGGTGTCGTTAAACTTTCTTCTCGGCAAATGAGTAAACATGTATCGTCTCCACAAATTGTACCGAGTAATTCATCGTCCCAATCTAAATTATCTAATAATGAACCGACAGCTTGCGCATTTCCTGGTAATGTTTTCAAAACAATGAAATGGTTTGCTGCATCAATGCTAACGAACGCATCTTGTAACATACGTTGTAATTTTTCCTCGGTATTATGTTTTTGAACAGTAGGCAAACTATATTTATAGCGCCCATCTGGAAGTGGTACTTTTATTAAATGTAATTCTTTAATATCGCGAGAAACTGTCGCTTGTGTCACTTCGACACCAGCTTCTTTCAAACTCGCTACGAGTTGGTCTTGCGTTTCAATTTCATTATTTGAAATAATGTCGCGGATGCGAATATGACGTTGACCTTTATTCATGTTGTCACTCCGTTCTTCACTTTTTAAACTATTTTCTTACAGTATAACGAATGTTTATACATATGCGCAATGATTTTTACCGAATGAAAACGCGCCCAATGAGCGCGCCTTCTTTTTGTTTTACTGTTGTAAAATTCGAATACCTTCTTTTGCGACATTTGGAGCTGTTAATCCAATCTCTTCAAGTAAAGCATCAACAGAACCGTGTTCAATGTATTCATCAGGAATACCGAATGTACGAATGAACGGAACCTCTCCTTGAGTCATTGCTTTTGCATGGAACCACTCTAATACGGCGCTTCCAAAGCCTCCAGCTAATACCCCTTCTTCCAATGTGATAATTGGCTTTTGCTCACGTCGTAGTCGATCAAGCACTGCCTCATCCATCGGCTTAATAAAACGAGCGTTCACAACTTCTACTGTTCGGTTTGTTTCTTCTTCTATTTGAAGCGCGGCTTCTTTTGCAACTTCTAACATCGGTCCAAAAGTTAAAATCGCTAAATCTTTTCCTTCTTGAACTACTTCCCACGTACCAATAGGTATTTCTTTCAATTCATCATCCATTGGAACACCATAGCCATTTCCTCTCGGGAAACGAAGGGCGATCGGACCATCATTATAAGATAATGCCGTTTTCACCATATGTTGGCCTTCGTTCTCATCTTTTGGCATCATTAGTACGAGGTTCGGTAAATGACGTAAATAAGCGATATCAAATACACCGTGATGAGTTTCTCCGTCAGCACCAACAAGCCCAGCGCGATCAATGCCTAAAAATACATTTAAGTTTTGACGCGTAATATCATGAAGCATTTGATCGTAAGCACGCTGAAGAAATGTCGAATAAATAGCAAGAAACGGCTTCATTCCTTCAGCAGCTAAACCTGCTGCCATCGTTGCAGCGTGTTGCTCTGCAATTCCGACATCATAAAAACGGTCAGGGAACTCGCGAGCAAAGTCTTCTAACTTCGATCCGACAGGCATCGCAGGGGTAATGGCTGCGACACGATAATCTTCTCGCGCAATTTTGCTTACTGTATCTGCAATTAATTGACTCCAACCTGGACCTTTTGCAGGAGCCTTTACAAAGTCTCCCGTATTGATTTTATATGGTCCTGTACCGTGCCAAGTACCGACTGTATCACTTTCAGCTGGCTGATATCCTTTACCTTTTTTCGTAATGACATGGATAATCGTTGGGCCATCTACTTTTTTCGCATACGTTAATGATTTTTCCAGTTCTTCAAAATCATGACCGTCGACAGGACCTAAATACGTAAATCCAAGCTCTTCAAAAAACATACCTGGTACGACGAGATATTTGAAACTATCTTTGACACGATCTGCTGCTTTTACTAAAGTACCGCCAATTGCTGGTACTTTTTTCAACATATGCTCAAGTTCATCTTTTGCTGTATTATATTTTCCTGCTGTGCGAATACGTCCGAGCATCGCATGTAGCGCTCCGACGTTCGGTGCAATCGACATTTCATTATCATTTAAAATTACTGTCATATTCGTTTTTTCATGGCCAATATGATTCAACGCTTCAAGTGCCATCCCACCAGTTAATGCACCGTCTCCGATAATCGGAACGACGTAGTTTTGGTCGCCACGAATATCTCGTGCAGCAGCCATTCCCATCGCAGCTGAAAGCGATGTTGAACTATGACCCGTTTCCCAAACATCGTGTTCACTTTCAGCCATCTTAGGAAAGCCACTTAACCCTTTATATTGGCGCAATGTGTCAAATTGTGAAGCGCGTCCAGTTAAAATTTTATGGACATACGCTTGGTGTCCAACGTCCCAAATAAATTTATCTTTCGGACTATCGAATACTTTATGCAACATAATTGTCAGTTCCACAACACCTAAGTTCGGACCGATATGTCCACCTGTGACGGACAATTTTTCAATTAAAAATTGACGAATCGTTTGCGCAAGTTGTTTTAATTGCGCTTCGTCCATCGTTTTTACAACTGATGGATGAGTTATTTCCGTGAGATCCATCCGTATCACACACCTTCATAAAAATTTACAACGGTTCCATTTGATATACTTCATTCATTATATCAATCCGACACTCCAATACAACCGATTGATTTTATTATAAATCTCGTTCAATAATATAATCTGCAAATTGTTCGAGTAACGTATTTTCTTTTTCTAAAAAGCGTAAACTCTCCACTGCTTCACGATGACGATCACGAAGTACTTGCTTCGCTCCATCTAAGCCTAATAAAGCAGGGTACGTTGATTTATTACTTTCTTCATCGCTTCCAACTGGTTTTCCTAATTGTTCTGTCGTACTCGTCACATCTAAAATATCATCTTTAATTTGAAAGGCTAACCCGATATTGTGCGCATATTGACGCAAATAATCGTGCTTATCTGGGCATAACTGCGCTAAAATTGCCCCCGCTTCAATACTAAATCGTAATAAAGCTCCTGTTTTCCGCACATGAATGCGTTCAATTTCTTCAACAGATAATGATTTCCCTTCACCTGCTAAGTCAAGTACTTGACCTGCTACCATACCGCGTGCGCCTGCTGCCTGACTTAAAAGACGAACGAGTTCTACTTGCTGTTCCGGTACAACATCTTTCGTTTTTGTAATACTTTCAAACGCAAGTGCTTGCATCGCATCACCTGCGAGAATAGCCATCGCTTCTCCATACATTTTATGATTCGTTGGCTTTCCTCGACGATAGTCGTCATCATCCATCGCTGGTAAGTCATCGTGAATGAGCGAATACGTATGAATAAGCTCGACTGCCGCTGCGACATATAATGCATCATCAATACGTAAATCTAAATCTTCTAACGTTGCTAAGACGAGCAGTGGACGTACACGCTTTCCGCCAGCATCAATCGAATAACGCATCGCTTCAATGAGCTCTTCTGGTCCTTCTTGTGCGTCAAGTAACGCATGTAATGTCTCATTAATTTTCGGCGTATTCACTTCAATAAATTTTTCTAACGGCATCGCCATATTAAATGTCTCCTTCTTCCACATACGGTTGATCTTGTTGCATCATTTCATTCATTTTCTCTTCAGCTTCTGCTAATTTCTTTTGGCATAAGACTGACAACTTCATTCCTCGTTGATAGAGTTCCATCGATTGCTCTAAAGGCACATCTCCTGATTCTAATCGAGTAACTATCGTTTCTAATTCTTGCATCGCTTCTTCAAACATCATTTCTTTCGTCATTGAAATCCTCCTTTTTACGCTTTTCAATCGTTTCGACTACTGCTTGCACAATACCATCTTGAAATTCAATGTGTATTTGTTCTTCTTTGTTTATATTTTCTACGCTCGTTACGAGTGTTCCTCGCTGAGAAGTCATTGTAAAACCACGACTTAACACTTGTAAAGGGTTTAATGACGCGAGCATGCGTACTTGAGATTCAAAATGTTCTTTATTTCTTTTTACTAATTGATTTTGAGCACGAACGAGCTGTCGATGAAATTGCGCTAAACGTTTTTGTTCTTCTCGTATTTTAACATGAGGAGCATACGTTTGTAAGGTTAATCGCTTCTGTTCAAAACGATGGCGATTTTCAGCGAGACGAACATTCATCTGAACATGTAATCGTTCTGTCGCTCGGTCAAGTCGCTCATGAAACGGTTGGTATAAACGTTCACTATATTGAAATGGGATAGATTGATGAATTCGTTTTAATCGTTCTGCGCTCGATTGATAGCGAGCGAGCAATGCTTGATAAATTCTTTGCTGATAGTCCATGAGTTGCAATTGAATCGTTTCTTTAGAAGGAGTGATAAGCTCTGCTGCAGCTGTCGGTGTTACTGCCCGAACATCCGCCGCATAATCTGCTAACGTATAGTCTGTTTCATGACCTACTGCACTAACAACTGGAATCGGACTAGAAAAAATAGCTCGAACGACATCTTCGTCATTAAATGCCCATAAGTCTTCCATCGAACCTCCACCACGTCCAACAATTAATACGTCTAGTTGATCTTTTTTCTCTGCTGCACGATAAAGAGCTTCTGTAATTTCTTTTGGTGCCCTTTCACCTTGAACAGTCACAGGAAATAATACGACTTTTGCAATAGGATAGCGACGATGAATTGTCGAAATCATATCTTGAATCGCTGCGCCTGTTCTTGCAGTTATTATGCCGATTGTTTCAGGATAAAGAGGTAGTGGTTGCTTCCACTTTTCATCGAATAAACCTTCCTTCTGAAGTTTTTCATGTAATTGGCGTAATGCGACATAGAGAGCACCTTCTCCTGCTGGATACATCTCTTTTGCATACAATTGATAACGTCCATGAGGTTCATAAACATCGATATTCCCTTGAATAAGCACATCCATTCCGACTTCTGGTTGAAACGTTAGTCGAGAAGCATCTTTTCGAAACATCATTAAACTAATTTGTGCACGATTATCTTTCAATGTTGCATAAATATGTCCTTGTTTCGACACACTCACGTTCGATAACTCTCCTCGGACATAAATCGTTTTTAAATATGGATCTTGTTGAAATTTATACCGAATATACTTCGTCAACGCTTGCACCGATAAATAATTTTGTTCCATAAAGTCGCCTCCTAATCGAAAAGAAACGCTGCCAATTGGCAGCGTTTTTTCATTATTGACACATTGTTTTCGCGCTCTGCAATGTATTGTATAAAAGCATTGTGATCGTCATTGGTCCGACGCCACCTGGTACAGGTGTAATCGCTTGTACTTTATCGACAACGTCATCGAAATCGACATCTCCGCAAAGTTTTCCATTTTCATCACGGTTCATTCCGACATCAATAACGACTGCCCCATCTTTTAAATGCTCTTTTTTAATAAACTTCGTTTGACCGATTGCTGCTATTAAAATATCTGCTTGCTTCGTATATTCTTCTAAGTTTGCTGTTTTTGAGTGACAATACGTAACCGTCGCATCTTTTTGTAATAACAATTGCCCCATCGGTTTACCGACGATATTGCTTCGACCGATAATGACAGCATGTTTTCCTGCAACGTCAATACCTTCGCGCTCTAACAATTGTATGATTCCGAACGGAGTACATGATAAAAATGTCGATTGACCAATCATCATCTTCCCAACATTTTCAGGGTGGAATCCGTCGACATCTTTCTCTGGACGAATCGTTAAAATGACTTTATCTTCATCGATATGTTTTGGAAGTGGTAATTGTACTAAAATTCCATGAATCGAATCGTCCTCATTTAGCTGCTCTACTCGTTGTAACAATTCTTCTTCTGTCGTTTCTTTCGGCAAACGAATAACTTCTGACTTCATTCCTGCTTTCGTACTCGCTTTTTCTTTATTGCGTACGTAAGTAGCACTCGCTTGATCATCCCCGACTAAAATAACAGCAAGTCCTGGTTGACAACCTTTAGCAACGAGTTGCTCTACTTCTTCACGAATTTCTTCTTTAATTGTATTTCCAATTGCTTTCCCATCGATTATTTTAGATGTCATTAAAAAAACCCTTCCTTCATAAAAGTTAGTTAATTTTTGATAAAACTCCATTGACAAATTTTCCTGCTTGCTCGTCGCTGAATGTCTTGCAAAGTTCTACAGCTTCATCCATCACAACACGTGGTGGTACGTCTGTATGTAATAATTCAAAGGTCGCTAAGCGTAACACTGTACGTTCTACTTTCGGTAGACGATCTAATGTCCAATTCGTCAAGTGTTGTGCGATGACGTCATCAATGGATGATTGATGAGCGACTGTTCCTTCTACGAGAGAAGCATAAAACTCATCAACTGGCCCTTCAATAATATGTTGCATCGCCTCTTCTAATGTTACTTCTGTTTGATCCATTTGAAAAAGCGTTTGTACTGCCTTTTCTCTTGCTGTACGTCGTTTCATACGTGTTAAGTCTCCTTCTCTCTAATATCTCTAGTTTATCATATCATATTTTTATTTTAACGAGGTCGTTTTCTATAATCTCCTTAAAAAAGACAAGAAAACAGGAGAGGGAACTCCGCTCTCCTGCTTCACATTACGCTTTTTGTTCTTCGAATTGAATTCCTGTAATGAAGACGTTCACTTCTTTTGTTTCAAGTGATGTCATATGGAAAATTGATTGACGTACTTGCTCTTGCACTTCTTTTGCTACTTCAGGTACATTGTAGCCAAACTCGACGATACAATAAATATCAATTGCAAGTCCATCAGCATCCCAGTTCACTTTAACACCTTTGCCGTGTACTGTTTTCCCGAACTTTTCAGCAACATCTGTCGCTAAGTTTCCTTGCGTCATCGCTACTCCTTGCACTTCGTTCGTTGCAATACCGATAATAACTTCTAGCACTTCTGGAGCTAAGTGAATGCGACCGAGTACGTCTCCTGAAGCTGTTTTCTTTCCTTCAAGTGATGGTTCTAATTTCTTTTTGTTCTGTGACATATAAACTCCTCCTTACTTCTCCTCTAGCACTGTATACGTTTCTAAAAACTGTGTATCAAACTGGCCAGATTGGAAAACTGGATGCGCCATAATATTCGCGTGGAGCGGAATCGTCGTATCAACACCTTCGATAATAAACTCATCTAGCGCTCGTTTCATTCGAGCAACAGCTTCTTTTCTAGTCGGTGCATGTACGATTAATTTCGCAACCATCGAGTCATAATACGGCGGTATCTTATATCCATTATACACGGCTGAGTCGACTCTGACACCAAAACCACCCGGTGGAATGTAAACTTTAATTTCACCAGGAGAAGGCATGAAATTTCGATAAGGGTTTTCCGCATTAATACGGCACTCAATCGAACACCCGTCAAATGTAATATCCTCTTGATTATACCCGAGACGCTCTCCAGATGCGATACGAATTTGTTCTTTCACTAAATCAATTCCTGTGATCATCTCTGTTACCGGATGTTCTACTTGAATACGCGTATTCATTTCCATGAAGTAAAAATTGTCATTGATATGGTCATAAATAAATTCAATCGTACCTGCACCGCGATAATGAACGGCTTTGGCTGCGCGTACAGCAGCTTCTCCCATTTGCTTACGCATATCTTCTGTAATAGCTGGCGAAGGAGCTTCTTCAACGAGCTTCTGCATTCGTCGTTGAATCGAGCAATCACGTTCACCTAAATGAACTGTATGACCATATTTATCTGCTAACACTTGCACTTCAACATGTCGAAACGTTTCTACATACTTTTCTAAATAGACACCAGGATTTCCAAAAGCAGCAGCTGCCTCTTTTTGAACCATTTGAATCCCTTTCGCCAACTCTTCTTCTGTACGTGCTACACGGATACCTTTCCCGCCGCCTCCAGCAGTTGCTTTAATAATGACCGGATAACCAATCTCTTCCGCAATCGTCATCGCTTCTTCTACAGATTCAACAATACCGTCAGAACCTGGGACGATCGGTACATTTGCTTGCTGCATCGTTTGACGAGCAACATCTTTTGTCCCCATAAGAGCAATCGATTGAGCTGTCGGACCAATAAACTCAATGTTTACTTCTTCACAAAGTTCTGCAAAATCCGCATTTTCTGCTAAAAACCCATATCCTGGATGAATGCCATCACATTCTGTTAATTTTGCTACACTGATAACATTTGAGAAATTTAAGTAACTATCTTTAGATGCTGTCGGACCAACACAATAAGCTTCATCCGCTAATTGTACGTGCAAAGCATCAGCATCTGCTTCCGAATAAACAGCAACAGTTTGTATACCTAATTCTTTACATGCCCGAATAATTCGAACAGCAATCTCTCCACGATTTGCAATTAATATTTTCTTCATGAAGATCCTCCTATCGTTCTTTCACGTAAAATAATGGTTGGCCGTATTCAACGAGCTGACCATCTTCAACGAGCACTTCAACGATCTCCCCTGACACTTCTGCTTCAATCTCATTAAATAATTTCATCGCTTCTACGATACAGACGACAGTCGTCGGTTGAACACTCTCTCCTACTTGCACATAAGGACCATCTTCTGGGGAAGGAGCGGCATAAAATGTTCCAACCATCGGAGATACAATCTCATAATAGTCATGATCTTCTACAACCGCCTTTTCTACAGCGACTTCCTCTTCTCTTTTAGGTGTAGATGCTGGTGCAACTACTGACTCCTGAGGAACGACGATCGTTTCTACTTTCTTTTCTACCTCTTCTCGTTTAATTTTAATTTTCCCCTCTTCTGTTTTATAGACAAATTCATCAATCGTTTTCGAATCATCAATCAATTGAATTAACTCTTTAATCTCTTCCATTTTAAACATAATATTCCCTCTTTCTCCTAAGTGGTATGACCACTATTTTTTGTGAAAAGAAGCTCATCTCCTCTTATAGAAGAGATGAGTTCTTCTTTACGCACGTGATACGTATTCTGCTTCGTCTGTATTAATGACTAATTGGTCCCCTGTTTCGATAAATAAAGGAACTTGAACGACGAGTCCTGTTTCCATCGTTGCTGTTTTCGAACCACCACTAGCTGTGTTTCCTTTAATGCTAGGTTCTGTTTCCGCTACTTCCAATGTCACCGTCACTGGTAAGTCAACACCTAAAATTTCTGATTCATACTGAACAATATGAACTTCCATTTGTTCTTTTAAAAATTGCAATTCGTGTTGAATACGTTCTGCTGGTAATGAAATTTGATCATACGTTTCAACATCCATGAAAATATGGTCGGTACCGTCTGCATATAAATATTGTACTTTATGACGGTCGATCATTGCGGGTTTGACTTTTTCGTTTGAACGGAACGTTTTATCTTGGATATTCCCTGTACGTAAGCTACGTAATTTTGAACGGACAAATGCCGCTCCTTTACCTGGTTTTACGTGTTGGAAATCGATAATGCGCCAAATGTCATTCGCATACTCAATTGTAAGTCCTGTACGGAAATCGTTTACTGAAATCATGTTCTCTCCACCTTAATCATTTTTCATTCATTCGCTAAGCGATGAAATCTTCTACTTGCTACTATACTGAGTGAATCGCTCTTTTTCAACTATTGTTTCTAAATTGTCGTGAAACTGCGCAATTAATTGTTTAAAATACGCAACTCTTTTGATGACTTTGTTAAACGGCGATTTCCTTCTGGTGTAATGACAATATCATCTTCAATACGTACACCACCGATGCCTGGTAAATAAATTCCAGGTTCAACTGTCACACACATATTCGGTTCTAATACAGTTTCTGAACGTGTCGATAACGATGGATTTTCATGCACTTCAAGACCGATACCATGTCCAGTTGAGTGGCCGAATTGTTTGCCATAACCTTTTTCAGCAATATAATCCCGGACGATCGCATCTGCTTCTTTTCCTGTCATTCCTGGTCCGATTTTTTCAACACCGAGCAATTGTGATTGGAGTACAATGTCGTAAATTTCTTTCATTTGCTCTGAAGGTTCTCCTACTGCAATCGTACGAGTAATATCAGAAATATACCCATTATAAAGTGCACCGAAGTCTAAAGTAATCATATCGCCTTCCTCGATCACTTTATCGCTCGCTACTCCGTGTGGTAATGCTCCACGAACACCACTTGCTACAATTGTATCGAATGAAGATTGTGTCGCTCCTAGCTTACGCATATAAAACTCCATTTCATTCGCTACTTCTAACTCAGTCATACCTGGACGAATGTACGTACAAATATATTCGAACGTCTCATCTGCAATATTGGCTGCTTTTTGTAAAATTTCAAGTTCTTCTTCATTTTTTACTAAACGAAGTTCTTCTACGAGACCAGCTACAGGAACTAATCCTGCATCTACATATTCATTATATAATTCATAGAGTCCATAATTCATATCATCTTTTTCAAAACCGAGTAATTCAATATTCATCGACTGCACTTGTTTCGCTACTTCTTCAATCGCTGTACGTTCTTGTTCGACAATACGGTAGCCTTCTACTTGATTATTCGCTTGTGATGTATAACGGAAGTCTGTAATAAATACAGCGTCTGTTTTCGAAACAATTGCTACCCCTGCTGAACCAGTAAAACCTGTCATGTAACGACGGTTATACGGGTTCGTAATAAGTAAAGCATCAATTTTATGTACATCTAGTTGTTGACGTAATTTTTTTAATTTCATTTTATTCTCTCCCTTGTAAGTGAAATGCTTCTACTGCGAGTAAATAACTGTGAGCACCGAAGCCTGTCAGTTGTCCGATACAAACAGGTGCAGTAACGGATGTTTGACGAAAATCTTCGCGTTGATAAACGTTAGAAATATGTACTTCAATCGTTGGAACATCTACAGACGCAATAGCATCTCGTAAAGCGATACTGTAATGAGTAAATGCAGCTGGATTTATAATGATTCCATCAATTTTTTCATCCGCTGCTCGATGAATCGCTTCAATAAGTTCGTATTCTGCATTTGATTGAAAAAACGATACTTCTATTTGACGTTCATTTGCATATTGCTCAATTTTTTTATTAATAGACAGTAACGTCTCTACACCATATGTTTCAGGCTCACGTGTTCCGAGACGATTTAAATTCGGACCATGCAAAATGAGTAATTGCAAATTGGCACTCCCTTTCTCTCTGTTCATTTTATCATAATGACCAAACCGTGCAAATAAATAGAAATCTTTGATACTTTTATTTATAATTGTGGAATACAAACAATCGATCAACGGATGAAGAAATGAGAGGAGATTATCCATGAAAAAGAAACAATCTTGTCCGATATACGGTGGACAAGCTATCGTCGAAGGTGTCATGTTTGGGAACTCTCAAGAAACCGTTTCGGCTATTCGTCGAATCGATGGTTCCATCCATTACTTTTACGCTCCGAAAATGGAATTGGAGAAAACGAAAGGGCTGAAAAAAATACCTTTTGTTCGAGGAATTATTTCTTTGATTGACTCAGCATTACTCGGCTCAAAACATTTAACGTATTCTACCGACCGGTATGAAGTTGACCCCGAAGAACCTATTCATAAAGAAGAGCCATCAAAACTAACTGTCATGCTCGGTGTAGTTGCAGTCACTATTTTATCTCTTTTTTTCGGAAAGTTTTTATTTACAGTCGTTCCAGTATTTCTCGCTGAAATCTTTCATACGTGGGCTCCAAGTCGACCGGCTCAAGTGTTGATTGAAACTGGCTTTAAGTTGCTTTTATTACTCGGTTATATCGCCTTGATTGCACAAACGCCGACAATCAAACGAGTTTTTCAATATCACGGAGCAGAACATAAAGTAATCAATGCTTTTGAATCAGGGAAAAAGCTGACTGTTGAAAATGTTCGACAAGCTTCACGCTTGCACTACCGCTGCGGAAGCAGTTTCATTTTACTCACAGTAATTGTCGGCATGATCATTTACTTTTTCGTTCCTGCAGACCCTCTCTGGTTACGACTGACAAATCGAGTCTTGCTCATTCCTGTCGTCATCGGCATCGCTTTTGAAGTACTTCAATTAACAAATGCTGTTCGAGATATCCCTATTTTAAAATACCTCGGCTATCCAGGACTATCATTACAATTATTGACGACAAAAGAACCGACAGATGAGCAAATCGAAGTCGCGATTCATTCATTTAATAAACTACGAGAGGTTGAACGTATGGGGCTTCAAGCATTTGATTACACATTCGTTACATTTGATGAAACGGTCCACCATAAAAAACAAACTTCTCTTCATTCTTCTTAATCGTTTTTTCAGCCGCAACTAAAGGAAGTATAAAATAGATGAAAAAAGTGCTTACGTATCAAATGCTCGAGAAAATTAGTTTCACTGCTCGAGAACGAAAGAAACGTAAGCACTCTTTTTATTCTTTTTTAACGTAAATACGTCCATTCATCATTTGCATACTTTTCCTTCATCAACTGTTCAACATAACTTTCCTGTTCTTCTGTTAATTGATACGGTTCAAGCGTAATATTCAATGCTTTTTCAAACCCTTGACTAAAAGCATCGACGAGTTCACTTATTGGAATCTCTCGCTCCGTTAATTGATCAATAGCGACCGCCCGCTGAGGTAAACTATCGTACATTCGACGTTTTGATTCCTCCGACGAAAAGCGAAACAATGAAATAAGGCGATCGATATTTAAATGGCGTAATATAGCGCCATGTTGTAAAATGACGCCCTTTTGTCTCGTCTGTGCGCTTCCTGCAATTTTCTTTCCTTCTACAACAAGTTCATACCAGCTCGGTGCATCAAAACAAACACCACTTTTTGGCCGTTTTAATGCTGCTTGTTCCGCCTCTGACCGTGGAACAGAAAATTCTGCTTGAAAGCCGAGTAAACGGAATCCTTCCAATAGTCCTTGAGAAATGACTCGATACGCCTCTGTCACTGTCTCAGGCATCCCTGGGTAATCTTCTGATACAATGACGCTATAAGTCAGCTCATCATCATGCAACACACCTCTGCCACCTGTCTGTCGACGGACAAATCCAAGGCCTTCTTCTTTCACTCGTTCAATATCAATATCGCGTGTCACTTGTTGAAAATAACCGATTGATAACGTCGCTGGTTCCCATTCATAAAATCGGAGGACAGGACCTATCTCCTCTTTACTATGCCACTCTAATAATGCTTCATCAAGCGCCATATTATAAGCTGCACTACGAGGTCCTGAATAAATCCAATGCCAAGTTGTCATATTCACTACTCCTTTTCGTCACAATTACGACAAGTTTAACATTTACATTGAACATACGCTAGTTCATCTTTATAATATACAGTGAGAAGAAAGGGGATTTTACTAGTGAATTGGATCGTTATTGGAGCGATTGTACTCGCCATTATTCTTTATGTCGTATTTACGATGATTCGTGTAAAAAAAGCGGTAATTCCGCTCAACCAAGATCAATTTATCGAAGGGTATCGAAAAGCACAATTAATTGATGTACGAGAGCCAGCTGATTTTGAAGCAGGACATATTTTAGGTGCTCGAAATATCCCTTATACACAATTCCAATACCGCCACGAAGAAATTCGAAAAGATCAGCCCGTTTATTTATATGACCAAAACGGGGGACGCTCATCACGCGCGGCGCTTTTCTTGAAAAAGCGAGGATATACTGAGCTTTACCACTTAGATGGTGGCTTCCGTTCGTGGACCGGAAAAATTAAACATGGAAAATAAAAAAGGTGTCAGCAAAGCATTTTACTTTGCTGACACTTTTTTCTTACCAATTACCTTTTAACCGGTCAATTTGATAACTAATATATCGACTGATCTCTGTCAAAGAGCGACGTTCTGTTTCCACTCGAATATGCGCTGCTTGCAAATAGAGTGGTTTTCTCCTTTTATATAAGGAGTAAATATCTTCTTTTGATGAACGTTGAACGATCGGACGATTTTTATCATTAGCGATACGCCGCCAAATGTCTCGAAACGGCGTATTTAAGAAGAAAACAAGACCTGTTTCACGCATGATTCGACGATTCTCTTCATTCATCGCCACACCGCCCCCCGTCGCAATAATGCAAAACTCATCTGGGAACTCTTTTAAAAACTCTGTCTCCATTTCTCTAAACCGTTCTTCTCCATATGTCTCAAAAATTTGAGGAATCGTCATTCCTGTTTTTCGACTAATTTCATGATCCATATCATAAAACGGCAATTTTTTTAATCGGCTTGTTCGTTTGCCAATTGCGGTTTTCCCACATCCCATAAAACCGACTAAATATATTTTTTTCATTGAAGCTCACCCTTCTTTTTTAAAGCTGTCTGAATCGCTCGCTCATAATAGACGACTTGTTGATCATAAAATGACGAGAGATGGTAATATGATTGTACCAAGCTTATCGTAGAAAAGATAACGATAAGTAACAAAACGACACTTCCTATCGACAAAAATCCCCGCTCATTTCGAAACATAGACCCACCGTCCTTCTTCGGTCTTTCCGCTGAGCCACTCGATCGAATAATAAATAAAGGGCTCATGAAATCGAAACTGAGCATTTGCAATATTCGTTAATAATGGTAGATGACCTTGATCATTTTTTCTCGCTCGAATCAATTGTTTCGATTGTTCAATCGTATACATACCATCTATCGTTTCAATGTGCAAAGTAGCGTATGGCCCTGTTGTATAAACACCTTGTGCTTCTTGTAGCCACTCATCTACTTCAATGTGGAAAAGTTGCCATTCCATCTCTTCACTTACTTGCTCATTCGGTAATTGCCAACTTTTCCATTGGATGAAATAAAAGATAAAATGGGTGAGCAACAAAAAACCGATTAAAAAAAAGAGTGATTCAATCAATGTCATTCCACATTCTCGCTGCACTGAACTACTTTTCTCCTCCCATCTTCTCGCTCAATGACGACTGAGCAACCGTTAACCGTCCAAAAATAGCTCCATCCATCTTTCTCAACACTCCCTGTACAGCGCACACTTTTCATACACAATTGAGCTCCTTCATAACCTACAGATAAAAGCTGCATTTCCTCTTTTTTCTCCCGCATTTTCTCACTCGCTGTAATACCGATACTCACAAAAGTACCTGTCATCACTGTAACTACTAAAAGAATGATGACTACCTCTAACAAAAAAACCCCCTTTTCATTCATCGTAAAGCAGCCTTCCTTTTCCTATTTGTATTCGCAGACGATACATGTTTGATGGACTTTTAAAATAAATTGTACCAAACTTCCTCACATTTCCTTGCGGGTTAATTGAAATCGTCTGAATGTTGCTCGTGAACATGTACTGCAATGAGATCGGATAGTCTTTTTGAATAATTGTATGACCATCATCAATTTCATAATACGTTCGAAAAAAAGAAAGGGAAACGTCTCTTTTTTCTGCTTTCGCCTTCATTTGTAATACGGTCAATTCGTGTTGCAACTGTCGAATAAACAATGTCTCTGTCGTTTCTTTATCGAGTGATTGTACGAATGATAAAGAAAAATAGCTAACTACTGTTAATACTGTCAACGTCATCATACTTTCAATAAACGTCCACCCTCGATCATTTCTCATGCACGGTCACTTTACCACTTGCATCAATCGATACTTCTCTTCCATCTGGACAAGTCGTTTCTTTCCCTAAATAATTCGCTTGTTGTAAATCTTTTAAAGAAGCTGGAATTTTTTTATGTTCAATACGATAAGCTTCAATCGCTCCTTCTACCATCTTCACATAACCAGCGCATCCTCTTTCATCAACTGTCCCTGTATACTTAGCAACATTCGGAATCGTAATTAAAAGTAATATTACGACAATCAACATGACGAACATGATTTCTACTAATGTAAAACCTTTTTCGTTCATAATAAACCTCCTATAAATGATCAAACATTTGATAAATAGGTAACATCATGGACAAATAAAACAAAATAATTGTACTTGCAATGAAACCGAGCATCGTCGGATGAATAATTCGTAAAACTTTTGAAAAGTACTCATCTGCTTCCTCTTCTAATAATGATGCATATAAAGAAAGCTCCTCTGTTAACATGGCACGATCGAAACCGTGTGCGGTCGTTGGTCCAAAACTTCCTAACCAATACGGCTGACGTTCCAACACTTTATTTAAAGGTAGCCCTTCTTTCATTTCGGCATAAATCTCTTCGGAAAAATAAGCCACCCACGGATCATACTTTTGTGTCATCAATTGATAGACGCTCTCCTGTACAGTCCAACCAATAGCAGTTAATTGACTCAATGCGTAAGCAAATCGGTAAGTCCAACTCATCCGAGTGTAAAACGAAAGAAATGGTATACGTAATAAACGTGAAACTTTATCTTTCATCGGCATTGCACGTAGTCTTCGATAAAAAATAACGACAAAGAAAAAGAGCAATAAAACGCCTACTAAAAATACTTTCGGCAAATATACAGCGATGAATGGCAACCAATAAGAAAGGCCTGTTTGTACGTCGACTCTCGTAGCAAACAACGTTTCTAAATGAGGAATAAAAAGAAGTTCAAATAAGACAAAGAAAAATACGAGGAAAGAAAACAAAATAAGAGGATACGTGAATGTTTTTCGTAATAACTGCCGATACACTTCTAAACGACCGAGACGTTCAGCGACTTGACGTAGAGCGCGAATCAACTGGTCACGTGACTTTGCGTTTGCTAAAGAGAGCAAATCTTGCTTTTTATAACCGAGGGCAATAAAAAGGTGGGCAACTTCCACTCCTTTTTTTAGTTCACTTTCAATCAATTGCTCTGTTTCATTCGGCTCATAAGCGAAATGTGGCAACAATAACTCAAAACTATTTGGCAATGTCCAACCTTCTTCTAGCAATTGCGCTAATCGAAGCAAAAAACTCCTTTCGTCACGAATAATTCGACGTTCTTTCTTCACATTATCGCCTTCCTTCTATTTGACGAAAAAGGGACTGGACTTTTTCTCCTTGAACTATTTGAAAGACCGCATAACGCGATGTTGCATCTCCGTGTAACCGCTGCGAAAGTAATCCGACAACCGTTTGCTTTAATTCATCTATCGTCACTCCTAAATCGAGCAAACGATATAGACTCCCTTCTGGATTTTTCGCATGTACCGTTGAAAAAACGAGATGACCACTAAGTGCTGCTCGTGCTGCTGTCTTCGCTGTTGCTGCGTCTCGAATCTCCCCGATCATAATGACATTTGGTGAATGACGCAAGACAGCTTTCAAACCAGCCGCGTATGTTAAACCGGCTCGTTCGTTCACTTGAACTTGTAATAAATGTTCTTGTGGATTTTCTACTGGATCTTCTAATGTAATTACGTGGCGGTCATGAGTAAACACACAATGAGCAAGCAACGTATAAAGAGTTGTCGTCTTCCCTGACCCAGTCGGACCATTAACGAGAACAAGCCCTTCTTCATAACGTGTTAAACGCTCTAACTGTTCATAAACATCTTTCTTGCTATTTGCTAATTCATTCAATGTCATTACTTCATTATGTCGTTGTAAACGAATCACAACACTCTCTCGATAGTATGAAGGGATCGTTGACACACGGAAAGAATACATCGAGCCTTCAAACTCTCGATGAAAAGCGCCACTCTGCGGTGTCACAATATCGCTCATATCAAGAGAAGATAAAAACTTAAAATACGACACCATACGCTCTGTCATCGATAAAGGATACGTCACTAAAGGATACAACTGATAATTTTTTTGCAAATAAATCGTATATTGCTCTCCTTTCGGTATGAAGTGAATGTCTGAAGCTTTTTGACGAATCGCTTCTTCGAGTAAATCGTCGCATTTTTCCTCTACGATATTTGTTGCAGTCATCAAATTCCTCCTTTCAAAAAACATCATAAAAAAAGCTCTGAAAAAAGGAAACCCTTTTTCAGAACTTAAAAGAAACTACAGTTGTTTTTTATAAATATTGACGAATAAACGGATTATCAATTTTTTCTGCTTTCGGTGTTGTTGCACCACCATGTCCAGGATAAAGAACCGTCTCATCGGGCAACGTTAAAATATGTCGCTTGATCGACAACAAAAGCGTTTCTAAACTTCCTCCTACGAGATCTGTTCGCCCAATACTTTGACGGAAAATGACATCGCCGACGAGTGCTGTTTCATATTGTGCGAAATAATATGTCACACTTCCAGGTGAATGTCCTGGAGTATGGAACACTTCAAATGTAAATGGTCCGACCGTATATGTGCCTTCTTTTTCAATATAATGATCCGCTGGTCGACCAGTAACATCGGGCAATTGAAAATATTTTGCAGAACCATTTAATTCTGCATTTTCTAACCATTCTTTCTCTTCAATATGTTGATAAACAGGAATGTCAAAAGCATCACGCACCGTATCTACTGCTCCTATATGATCAAAATGAGCATGTGTCAATAAAATCGCATGAGGATTCAATCCTTTTTTCCGAATCCGTTCAACAATTAGCTCCCCTTCTTCTCCTGGGTCTACAATTAAACAATCCTTCGTCTCACTATCATACAAAAAATAACAATTCGTTTGCACAGGTCCTAACGGATATCCATCAATTCGAAACATTTTATTCCTCCTCTTTTAGCCACTTTATTCCTTCAGGTTCAACCGTTCGTTGATCACTCTGTAAACAGTAGCGTTCATTACAATCATACGGAAGTTTCTCAACTTCTTCTACTATTAACTCACCAGTCTCACAATTAACCGTATAGTGTTTATGTGTGCTGGGACTACTCGAGATGAAAAGATCTATTCCTTCTTCTGTTTCTCGAACAACAGGAGGTAGTATGGACCATTCGTCAATCGTTGTTGTTAATTCCCAAGCAGACTGCTCTTCAAAAAGCTCGTCCCATAAGTAAAAAAACAATGTATGATTTGCATAAAAAACACCGAGTATGTTCTTTTGAACGGAATAAAAAGCGAGTGGCTCTTTTTCGGTGCCGACTAATGCCCTTGATTCTGCTCCAACAGTTAACGTTCCTTCGTCAAAAAAAGTAACTTTCCCTAAATGCCAAAAAGCAAAAGGGGCTGCTTTCTCAAGATATGTACCGTACTTTTCTTTACTATCATATAAGTATACATTCGAGTTCCACGCTTCATCAAAAGTCGTCACGAGCCAAAGATGAGGTTTTGTCGGATGCCATTGAATATCGAATGCCTCTCCTTCAAAGGGTAACCACTCGACAAATTTCCCTTCTGTATCAACAACATCTATTTGTGTTCCCCCTTCTTCGCCTGTCCATTGAACTGTATACAATTGCGCGCTTGAGTGATAATCAACAGATTGTATCCACCCTGGGAACTGGGCGATTGTCGTCGCCGTACCTTCTTTTAAATTCGCTGTTTTCAATCGTTGATTGTCTTCTCCTACAACGTAAAGTAAATGATACGTATCTTGCCATCCAACGACTTCTTGCACGGTTTCTTTTTCTTCGACTGCTTGTAAACTCACCGGCTTTTCTTCTACTTGCTCTTTTTCTTTTGTACAACCGAGAGCAAATACAGAAAAAACGATGAGCAATATTATTACATAAATACGTTTCACGCAATTTCTCCTTTCTTTATGAAAAAAAGCGCAATGAACTAAATACGTCCATTACGCTTTTCCTTATTGTTCCGAAGTTTTACCTTCTTGAATTTGATGATCTTTTACATCTTTCATTTCTTCGATACGACCATCTTTATCATGGAAACGTAAAAGGTCTCCATTAATAATCATCTCAGAATATTCAAGCTCTTCTGCTGCACGTTCTAAATAAGGCGTACAGTCATCCATAGACTTTCGTTCTCCAGTAGCTGCATCGTAACATTTCTCTTCAGCATAGACGCTATCTGGTGTAATGAAACGACCATCTCGGAAGACGACAAACTCTTCATGATCTTTTGAGAATAAATCTTGACCGAACTCGATATGTCCTTTCGTATCGATTCCTGCCATATGAAGTACCGTTGGACGAATATCTAATTGTCCTGCTAGACGATCGACTTCTTTCCCTTCGCCATAACCTGGAATATGAATAAATAAAGGAACTTTTTGTAAAACAGCATTGTCATACGGCGTTATCTCTTTATCTAAATACATTCCCATCGCTTTGTTATGGTTTTCTGAAATCCCGTAATGATCTCCATACATAACGATAATTGAATTTTCATACAAACCACTTTCCTTCAAGTCTTCGAAGAATAGACGAATTGCTTCATCCATATAACGAACCGTCTGGAAATAGCGATTCAATGTACGTGAGTTCGAGTTGTATTGCGGAATCATCATATCTTCTTCATCTAATGTAAATGGATGATGGTTCGTCAATGTAATCATTCGTGTATAAAATGGTTGAGGTAACTCTTTCATAATATCGACAGACTGTTCAAGGAATGGAATATCTTTCATTCCCCAGTTTACCGCATCTCCTTCACCAATTTCATAACTTTCTACATCGAAAAACTCTTCAATTCCTAATGCTTGATACATAATGTCTCGGTTCCAGAAACTGCGGTTGTTCGGGTGCATCACATTCGTAAAATACCCGTTCATCGCAAATTGATGAGCCATTGAGTTGTACGTATTTCCACTATGTGTGAAGAAAACAGCACTTCCATCACGTGGATATAGTCCATTTTCAATGATGAATTCTGAATCCGACGTTTTCCCTAATCCTGTTTGATGATAAAAATTCGAATAATACAATGTGTCTTGATCCCGTGTAAGCTCATTTAAAAATGGTGTCACTTCATGTCCTAACATTTCATTGTTGATAACAAATGTTTGAAGGGATTCTAACGTTACCAAAATAACGTTTTTACCTTTAGCAATACCATACATTTCATCCTCAGGTTCAGCATATTTTGCATTGACATAGTTTTCAATCGCTGCTAACTCACTACCGTCAGCAAGAACACGTTGAGCATGTGATTTTGACTGAATAAAAATGTCATACAAATGATAGTTGTAAGCACCTATGTTTTTCACAAGTAATTCACGATCGAAGCTTCGTGATAAAAGTTGTGGACGTTCTGTCTCTGCTAAACCTAAGTTCACCATGAGTAACATCGCACTTAAAACGAAATATAACTTTCGTCCGATCGAATGACGACGCGCATGCATCGCTTCTTCTTGACGTTTCGGAATATAGCGCATCGCTAAATAAATAATGACGACGTCTGTAAAGAAGAATATATCCGACCAATGAATACTCGCTAAAGTTGAAGATGTTAAGTCTTTGAAGTTACTCGTTTGGAATAGTAACGGCAAAGTGATGAAGTCGTTAAAGAAACGGTAGAAAACTGCGTTTGCAAAAATGATAATAGATGTAATGATACTAACGGCTAAAATATATCGGTTTTTCGCTTTTTCAGTTTTCATAAACAGTGATATACCATAAATAATCAATAGGAAGCTTAAAGGGTTTATAAACAATATAAACTCTTGCATCCCGTTTTCTATTTTCATATTAAAGCTCGTTACATAACTAAAATATGTAGTGAGCCAAGTTGCAATGACTGCAACGATGAGCACGGAATGTTTCGGCCACTTCAAATTCTTCATTCCACCTCTCCCTTTCAATCAATCAAATGCGAAAAAAGCTCGCACTCTTTCATTATATACGATATAGAACAGAAAAAGTTGCATTTTCTTTAAATTTCATAAGAACTTCTCTTGAACTTCCCGTTTATTTTTTAATTTAGCAATATTTCGATTCATGACGACCATACTTTCTAAATAAGTGCGTTGTGGAATTACGCCACTTTTATAAAGTTCTTCTAACTCCATTTGAATTAAAATGTAGTCTGAATAACGATGTCCTGTATAGACAAAAATGCCAAATTGTTTCAAAATATCAATCACTTCGTAAACTTCTTTGATCGCCATTTCTTTTTCCATGTCATCACTCCTGACAAGTAATCGTCTGTGTATCACTAATTACATATTGCACTGGTAAATCATGTGGCTCGACAGGTACTACTTGACCCGTCTGTTCAGTAAATGCTAATGATACTGTAAGACCTTCATAGTCTCGTAAGAAACGATCGTAATATCCTCCACCGAAGCCTATACGATATCCTTCATTTGAATAAATGACCCCTGGTACAATAAGAAGATCGATTTCATTTTTATTGATTGCTTCCGTCTCGTTTTCTTTCGGTTCGTACAAACCAGAAGAAACGACTTCTAATTCATCATAGCTCATTATTTCCCGAAACGTCATCTCTTTTGTTTCTGTATTACATCTTGGTACAACGACTCTCTTTCCTGCACGCCATGCTTCTTCAATCAAACTCATTGTGCGTACTTCTGGAAAGCGAGAGATCGTCACACCAATCGTCTCTGCTTGACGAAACATAGAAGAAATGACAAAACGTTGAACGATCGACTCTGAACGTGCTCGATAAGTTTCTTTTGATAGCCGTTGTAAACGTTGTAACATTTCTTTGCGACGAATTGCTTTTGACATACTAGCTCGCCCTCTCATTTCTATTATATACGAAAGAAAAGACCAAAACCCCTTTAAGAAGTTTTGGTCTTTTTTCAATTATTTTGTCTCACGGTGTAATGTATGTTTGTTATCACGTGAGCAATGTTTTGTCATCTCAATACGATCTGGGTTATTACGTTTGTTTTTAGTAGTAATATAGTTACGCTCTCCACATTCTGTGCAAGCGAGTGTTACG
>JASLGI010000156.1 GCA_030149685.1 Bacillaceae bacterium
ATACTCGACTGCATTGTTCGGGAAAAACTCTTTAAACTCGCTATAAAGTTGCCCAGCTAACGTTTTATTATGGGCGATGACGAGCGTCGGTTTATTAATTTGTTCGACGACATTGGATACGGTAAATGTTTTTCCTGTACCTGTAGCGCCGAGCAATGTTTGATGTTTTTCTCCGCGGCGGATCCCTTCGACAAGTTCTTGAATCGCTTGCGGTTGATCGCCTTTCGGTTCATACGGCGCTTGTAGTTGAAACGGGTTTTCCATTCAAAAAACCTCCCTTTCATAGTCTCTTTATTGTACCATACCCCATTTACGCAATCGATAAAAAAGAAACGTCTGTTCTCTTTTATTTTTATTTACTTGTTGCTTTTTATTCATCGGCCCTTTATAGTGAAACAACTAGGTGCATTACTCGACTAATGCACTCATGTAGTGAGGTGATATTTTTGCTCGACCCAATGAGTACGGAACCGATTTATCAACAAATTGCCAACTGGTTAGAAAAAGAAATTTTAGAAAAACGGCTACAGCCACACGATAAAATTTATTCGCAATATCAATTAGCGGATATTTTTCAAGTGAATCCGGCCACTGCCGGAAAAGCGATCGCTTTGCTCGTAGAAAAAGACCTCGCCTATAAAAAGCGAGGTCTCGGGACATTCGTTCAAGAACGAGCATTTGATACGTTAAAAACGGAGCGGCTGTCATCGACATTAGATGAAGCGATCCGAGAAGTGGTAAAGGAAGCACAACTATTAAACATTACAGAAGAAGCGCTCATCCGACGAATAAAAGAAGCGTTTCAAAAAGGAGGTCCGTCATCATGATTCAAGCAAAACGAGTCCATCAATCGTATCGACGAAAGTCATTTTTACAATCTGTCACATGTTCAATACCTACGCCAAGCGTCACCGCAATACTCGGGCGTAACGGTGCTGGGAAATCGACATTTCTTCGACTCATTGCAGGTATGGAACGCCCGACAAGCGGTGATTTGACAGTCAACGGGCACATTCCTTTCAACAATTTAACCGTCGCACAAAACACGATATTGATCGACGAATCATTCGCACCACTTGAAGGAATGACGAGTCGACGCTTTATCGAACAAATTAAAAATATGTATCCGTTGTGGGACGACAAAGCAGCGAATGCGTTGTTTCAACATTTCCACTTACCGCTCGACCGCCCGTACAAAAAGCTATCAAAAGGAATGCAAGCGAGCATTCGTTTCATTACAGGCATTTGTACGAGAGCGCCAATTACTATTTTAGATGAAGCAACAGATGGGATGGACATTAACATCCGGAAAGAAATGTATGAACTTTTATTACAAGAAATGATTCATCATGAACGAACATTTCTTATCGCAAGTCATCATATGGAAGAAGTGGAACATTTACTGTCATACGCACTCATACTCGATGAAGGGCGCGTCTTATTCGAAGGCGATGCAGACGAGTTACGGACGAAATTTTTAAGTGTGAGCGGACCGAGCAGCTTGATTGATAAACGTTTCACAAAAGAAGACATCATCGCAGAAGACCGACGTACACCACTAACGCATATTATTGTCGATGCGGCGACATCATTTAATCGAGACGGACTTACAGTGCGCGCTGTTTCATTGAGTGAAGCGTATATGTATGCAACGGGTCATTCTAAAGGAGGGATTTCTTATGTTTACAACGACACCGAATAATAAACAAACACTTTTCCAATTATTTTTATTGAAATGGCGCTTACTCATTTTATCGATCATTCCTGCCTTTATTATCATTTCTCTCGTCGTCGTCAGCTTTTCTACAACATCAGAAACGATTATTGAATGGAGTGATGGTTCCGTCATTCATTCTTCTGCCTATGCACCATTTGTACTCATCTTTCCATTTTTCATGACATCGGCAATCATTTGGGTGTTAACGAATCGACGTGTCGACACATTTATGACAAATTTTCCGATGACACGCTCTTTACACCATTGGTCAAACGTCGCAGTCATTACGTGTATGACCGCCGTAAGTACAATTTTATTTTGGAGTTTTTATCGGTTATTCCCACTTCTTAGTTACACATTGCCGAAAGAAACGTTGGTCCTTTCAAGCAGCATTAGTAATGAATATATGCTCCAATTAGTCGCTAGTGCTTTCGCTACACTACTTTTACTCAATAGCGTCCTTTATTTTGCGACGCAATGGTGGCAAGTAGCGAAATGGTCATTGTTACTCGTACTTGGGGGACTACTCGTGATCCAATTATTCGTCCAACCGCTCATTCCGTCACTGACAATTTCTCATATCGTTTACTTTTACGCATTGACGCAACCAGTCGCCTTACTTTTAGTAAAATATATCGGAACGGCTCTTTTCCTTTTCATCGCAGCAAGTTATTTTTATTCACATAAGGAGGTGCAACGATGATGAACGCACTCGTTATCGGTTTACTCATGATCGCTTTACTCGGTGGGTTTTTCGCCTTTTTCTACCGTTCGATGCATTTAAGCGAAACACTCACTTATTCACTCATAGCCGTCATTGTTACACTCGGCATCAGTGCACCTTTTCTGTACCCAGAAACGACGAAAACAGCGCTCGTAGAAGAAATACAACAAACGATCGAACAACATACTTTCGACGCGACACCATCAATTAATATCGTTGTACCGGAAGAAAATATCGCCATTACGATTGAACAGAGCGAAGGATCAACAATTGAAGAAACGATCGTTCAACCGTTTATTTTCATGCAAGATATTTACTCGTATGTCGAAAAAATCGGGCGCGGTCACTATAAAGTCGATATCGCCTACACGGTCGACATGCCACAGCCATACGTGACGACAACGCAAAAAGGTGAAACAATTACCGTGACCCAACAACCCGTTCAGCCGAACATTCACCAATTGAATTCGATGTTAACAGAAAACGTACTGTATCCGACGTTACTCGAAGGAGAACTCATTTATACCGTACCGACCAATACAAACGTAATGATCAACGGAAAATCTCCTGCCGATTACGCAGCAGACACTAGCGAATCGATCACGATTCCTTAAAGAAAACGCATGCCTCAGAGGTCTTCCTCATGAGCATGCGCTTTTTTACTCTTCTCGTTCTTCGTTCGGTTCCTCTATTGTTACAGATGAGCGGTCGTTTTCGAATAATTCCGTCATTTTTTCAGAGATGTTAGATAGTCGTTGTTCTAACGAAGCTAATTTCTCTTCTTTTTCTTCTGTCGATATGCCGAATCGTTGGTCTTGTTGAATTTCGCTGCGAATCGTACGACTTTCTCTTTCAACATAATTCTTCGTCTGTTGAATCGTTTTTAATTGTTCGTACGTCGTCGCACTTTGCATGACCGACTCTTCTTCTGTCTGTTCAACGACTTCTTCGTCTTTTCCTAACAACGCTTCATGATCGATTGCTCGTTCTTTCACTAACGCTTGTTCGACTTGTTGAAGTTGTTCATCGATCGTTTCAAGTTGCTCTTGAATACTCGATAAGTCGCCACCTTTTTCTAACGTTCGTTCAATTAATTCACTGCGTCGCTCATGTAATGCGGCTTGCTCTTCCATGAGGCGCTCTTGCATATTTCCTGCTGTAAGCTGTTGAAATTGTTGGCGTGCCTCTTTTCCGATGAAGATCGTATCTTTCTTTTCATGCTTAGCCGCTACTTTCTGCGAATCTGAAACGATGCGCATATTTTCATGCATCACTGGTGCTACTTGCAAACTTGATACTTTCATGAAATTCCCTCCTTCTCCTTTTACTTTATCACTTTTCTATGTCAGAAAGGGGAAGAAAGATACATTTTCATCTTGCGCATACATTCTAAAGTAACAAAAAACAGACACTCCTTAAGGAATGTCTGTTGAAAAGAGAGGAACGATTATTTATCGTCTGTTTTCTCTTCTTTTTTATCATCTTTTTTCTCTTCTTTATCGCTTGATTCTTCTTCAGGTTCTCCTAAAACAGCAGAGAAGATTCCTTTGAAAGAGTCATCTTTTACATCGATGTTTGCATCTTTAATTTCTTTTACAATTTGCTCATCTAAAATTGTTTCTTTCATTTTTTGTTCGATTTCTGCACGTAATGTTTCTTCGTCTTTACCTTCTTCTGATTCACGTTTGTCGAGAAGTTCTACTACGTGGTAACCGAAGTCTGTTTTCACGATTTGACGCTCGCCTTTTTCCATTGTGAATACAGCATCGTCAAACTCAGGAACCATTTTACCTGGTCCGAACCAGTCAAGGTCGCCTCCTGATTCTTGTGCAGCAGGTTCTGTTGAATGTTCTTTCGCTACTTCAGCAAAAGGTTTACCATCTGCGAGAAGTTTTTCAACTTTTTTCGCTTCTTCTGTATCTACAAGAACATGTTGTGCGTGTACTTCATATTTTGCTCGCTCTACTTCAGCGTCTACTTCTTTTTTATCGACTTTAATGTCTTCAAACATTTTGTCTTGAAGTAATTGTAAACGAAGGTTTTTCTTGAATGTTTCTTCATTCATTCCTTGTTGCGCTAAAATCATGTCAAAGCTATCGCCAAACATTTCTTTTTGGTTATCGAACGCTTCTTCTACTTCTTTATCTGTTACTTCGTAGTTCGCTTCGATAATTTTTTGTAAAATGAGCTGCTCGGCCATTTGTTTCCCTGCAAGATCTTTCATTTCTGTGTAAAGCTCTTGTTCAGTAATGTCTCCAGCGTCTGTTTTGACGAGGACTTTATCTCCGCCACCACAAGCTGTAAGTACTGTTACTGATGCAGCTAAAGTGACTGCAAGAATCGTTTTTTTCATTCCTTAATCGCTCCTCAATAGATGTACTACAATAGTTGTCATTGTATCATAGAAACGATACTGAAACAAAAAAGTTCCATTTCAAAAAGAAAAACATTTACCAAAAAATGAAAGCAGCTGAGGCAAAAAAGTTTCTAAATAACGAAAGACACTTGGATGATTAAAAACTCAAGTGTCTTTTTAAGATTCTATAATATATGTTGAGGTTTTCACACAGTTCCTTCGGATGTGCACACGCCCGCAGCAAGCATGCAAATCCGAAAAATTGTGCATAAAAATAAAACCTAGCATCCACCTATGTCAAAAATAAAGGGATACTAGGTTTTTATTTGGCTAAGTTTTGTCCCAGCCTTCTCACTTTTTACAAAAATTGATAAACATCTACATAAAAAGAAATCATCAATATAAGCATTAAAATATTTACAGTACGAAATACTTTGTCTCGTTGTTCATCAGAAAACTCGCGAACTTCTGAAAGTGCAAATGTCATTTTATTCATTTGGTAAAGAAAAAACAATGCCGCGATGACTGTTAAGGTAAGTACGATCATATGCAACCTCCTTTAAGCCTACGAGTATCATAGCAAACAACGAATAACTTTACAGACTATTTCTCTTCTCCATCGTTTGAAGCGTTTTCATTTTGAAGAGGTACTGCGTACATATTTCCAATCTCATCTGTCTCGAACGCCTTTTCAATATTTGCAAAGCCGCGTTCAAAAATCTCCATATAGTCATCTCCGTAAATATTACGTAAAATAGACATAATTTCAATGAAGTCAGGGAACTTCCCATAAAGTTGTTGAAGAGGTAAAGAACCTTCTAACACTTGATGTTCTGTATCATAATAATTTTGATTCATTTCTAAAATGAGTCGTTCTCCTTCTTCGGTCACTGCGACATATGTATTACGTCGATCATCGTCCTTTTTAAAGAAATGTAAATACCCTCGCTGTTCTAATTTCTTTGAAAAGTTAAATGCGGTAGACACGTGCATAACACCAAACTTTGCGATATCCGAAATTGTAGCACCTTGCAAATGGTAAGATATCCATAAAATGTGGTGTTCATTAATATTCAAGTTATAAGGTTTAATCCATAACTGCCAATCTTTTTCGACAGCTTTCCAAAGAGCTTTCGCCATTTGGGCAATTCTTTGACTATAAATCAT
>JASLGI010000183.1 GCA_030149685.1 Bacillaceae bacterium
ATTTATATGAAAGCAGATTTTGAGCCGTGGTGGATGTTTGAAGAGTGGCGTGATTATGTCGAGCAGACGAAACGTTTCGAAACGAAGCGAGAAGCTGCGACGTATTACCGTGCTTTGATCGAAGAGTGGAGCGAGCGGTACGAACAAAAAGAAACGCGTCACGTCTGTTTCACCGCATTTTGGACGAAAGGCGAGCAATGTTTTTGCGACCATTGCGACGACGATCTCCAAATTTTCCACGGTTTGATCGTATTGAAAGACGGAGAGCCGTTACGAGACGATGAACAATTGCTCAAATAAAAAAGAAATTACAGAAATTGTTTGACAAATAAAATAGGTATGGTATAGTTAAGTTAATAAGTTACAGGAACGCGATAAAAAATATCACCGCAATTGACGTATTCACATATTATAAAAAGTGATCGGCAACGTTACGGTACTTTTTATAATATGTGAATTTTCTTTCGCGACAGTTCATGTATTATTAGTACATTATTTGGAGGTTTTTTACATGAAACAAGGTACAGTTAAATGGTTCAACTCAGAAAAAGGATTCGGATTCATCGCTGTTGAAGGCGAAGACGACGTATTCGTACACTTCTCAGCAATCCAAGGCGAAGGTTTCAAAACTTTAGAAGACGACCAAGAGGTTGAATTCGAAGTTGTTGAAGGCGAGCGCGGATTACAAGCAGCGAACGTAGTTAAATTATAATTGACCGTTCAAAGAGCATTTCTCACGAAGTGCTCTTTTGCTATAAAAGGTTACTTCGGTAATTTTTTCAACACTCCCCCTTTCGAGGGCGAGTGTTTTTTTGCGTGTTTTTCGGGCTCTATAATAGATGTTGGGGTTTTCGTACCATTCTTTCGAATGTCCAGGCAAGGCGAGCTCCTACAAGCGTCTGTAGTCAGCCGTTGAAGAAATGAACGATGGATATAAAGTGTGAAATATGTTAAAATCATCATTAAAAACGATTAAGTAAAGAGGAGAACAATGATGATCACAACTGAGGAAATTAAAAGAAGACTATGGGATGGCGCAAATAATTTAAGAGGTTCGATGGATGCGAGTCGATACAAAGATTACATGTTAGGACTCATGTTTTACAAATTTTTGAGCGATAAAACATTGGAAGCTTTTCAAACGACGAGCGGAGCAACAGGAACGACAGATGAGATCGTAACTGCTTATGAAAACGCTTACGAAAGTCACGGACAAATGTTGGTCAACATGATTGAAAGCATGTTAGGTTTTTACGTGTTACCAGAACATTTGTACCAACGTTGGCTACGAGACATCGATGAAGGGTCATTCGAGTTAGAGACGGTAACAGAAAGCTTGCAAGCCTTCGAAAGAAATATCGCATTGTCAAAAGATGCAGATGACTTTCAAGGGCTTTTTTCGAGTTCAACGATTGACTTTACGGATACGGCACTCGGAAGTAACTTAAACGTTCGCAGTCGGAACGTTCGTCAATTGATTGAGCTATTTGCCGATTTAAATATGGCTGCCTTACAAGAAGGGGACGTATTAGGCGATGCTTACGAATATTTAATCGGCCAATTTGCGATGGAGTCTGGGAAAAAAGCAGGGGAGTTCTATACACCGCAACAAGTGAGTGAAGTCATGGCTCAAATTGTCGCGCGATCGACAGACATTCAAACGATTTATGACCCGACGGTCGGGTCAGGTTCTTTGCTTCTTACGGTGAGCAAGCATTTATCAGCAGATGAGCAAGAGAACTTGCGCTACTACGGACAAGAGAAAAATACAGCGACGTACAACTTAACGCGTATGAACTTGTTGTTACACGGTGTACGCCCTTCTAAAATGACGATTAAAAATGGGGATACGTTAGGCCCTGATTGGCCAGAAGATCCAGAGCGCCCACATGAAGGGGTCCAATTCGATGCAGTCGTGATGAACCCACCGTATTCTGTGAAAAATTGGAACCAAGAAAATTTAAAAGTAACCGATCCACGTTTTGAAATTGCAGGTGTTCTCCCACCAGATTCAAAAGGAGACTATGCCTTTTTACTTCATGGGCTGTTCCACTTGGATTCAGAAGGAACGATGGCGATCGTATTGCCACACGGTGTCTTATTCCGCGGAGGAACAGAAGGCGAGATTCGTAAACGATTATTAGATAAAAACGTCATCGATGCGGTCATCGGTTTACCGGATAAGTTGTTTACGAATACAGGCATTCCAGTCACGATTATGATTTTGAAGAAAAATCGTCCGTTGGATGCATCGGTGTTGCTCATCGACGCTTCAAAAGCATTCGTGAAAGAAGGAAAACAAAACGTATTGCAAGAAAAAGACATCGCAAAAATTGTAGATACGTATATGGAGCGCAGACAAGAAGAAGGGTACAGCCACAATGCGACGAAACGTGAAATCGTCGAGAACGAATACAACTTAAACATCCCGCGTTACATTGAACCGATCGATGAGGACATTCCTCACGACGTCGATGCTCATTTATACGGTGGCATTCCAGTGGCACAACTAGAAACATTAACGGTGCTACATGACATGGTGAAGCAACCGTTGTATGACGCATTAAAAGAAATTCGTCCTGGCTATGTAGAAGTCCAAACTTCATTTGATGAACTCACTCGTACCATTATGAACGATGAAGCGGTCATCGAACAGAAAGAACGAGTGAACACATCGATCGACACGTACATCGATCAGTTTTGGCCAAAATTACAACAGGTCAGCTCGATGGAAGCAGTCGGCCAGTTAAAGCAAGAGATGCTTGAGGCGATCAAAGAAATGGCGAGCACACTTCGCCACGTCGACGAGTACGAAGCGTATCAAATCATTGCCGAACTGTGGGAAAAACAATTAACAGAAGATGTCGAAAAAATTGCGCTCAGCGACTTTTACACAGTCGGACGGACGAGAGAACCGAATATTGTAGAAAAAGGATCGGGAAAAAACAAACGTCATGAACAAGATGGATGGCTCGGAGCCATTGTGCCAATCGACCTTCTTTTAAAGCGTCTTTACACAGAAGAGCTCGACATATGGAACGAAGAAAAAGAGCGAATGGCAACAATCGAAGAAGAATTAAATGAACTCGTCGAAGCAGCGAAAGTGGAAGAAAGCGAAGAAGAAGAAGTGTTGGCAGAAGCGTTAAATGCTCGAGAGGACGGCTTCACAGTGACGGCGGTACGCGATGAACTAAAACGTGTAGAAAAAGGGACGAAAGCGTACGAATTGCTTTCGAAAGTGAAAGAACGTCTCGACGAACGGACGAAATTGAAC
>JASLGI010000194.1 GCA_030149685.1 Bacillaceae bacterium
TTTCAGGAACTGTTTACGAATTGATACGGAAAGGGCTAGAAAAGTAAGGTGGCTGTTCAAAAGTAGATTCAAACACAAGGCAATCAGGGCTTACATCCCCTAGCCTAAAGGCATAGGGGTTTTACGCCCAATTCTTATAAACTAGGTTTGATGGAAGGAGAAGAGATTCGACGCATCGGTATGCAAAACTTTTTGCGCGGCTTACACGGTGTCTCGATCGAGCAAGCAACATCATTTTTTTCAGAACTTGACCGAGCGATTTATGCAAGGAGGCATAAAAAATTGCATGAACGTCTCCTCGAGTTTCATAAAGAAGGATATATTACCGTACTCGTCTCAGGGGCATACGTACCCTTTTTACAAGTAGTGACACAACGTTATCCATTTGATGCGGTTTTCGGTACCGACTTACCTTTGCGAGAAGGTAAAATTGATGCGACAATTCCGATCAAACATCGTCAAGCTGAAAAGAAAGTAGAAGCGATTAAAACTTTCCTTCAAGGCGAGACAATCGATTGGGAAAACAGCTATGCATTCAGTGATCGCTTCTCCGATTTACCGATGCTTGAACTCGTCGGCAACCCTGTCGCTGTCAATGCTGAACCACGCCTTCAACAAGAAGCGATCTATCGCGGTTGGAAACAACTCGATTAAAAAAAGCGTTCCGTCAAAAGACGGGACGCTTTTCTTATGAAACAGCTTTTAAACCAACGACACCGATGACGATTAAAATGACACTAACAATTCGTCCGATGCTTTTTGATTCTCCGAAGAAAACCATATTAATTAATACCGCCCCTGCTGTACCGATTCCAATCCATACAGCGTAAGCGACACTCACTTGTAAATATTTAAATGAAAAATACAATAAAGCGAATGCGCTGAAAAATCCGAGTAAATATAAAAATCCGTTCCACGCTGTTTTCTCTTCACTATATTTCTTCAGTCCGATCACACCGATAAACTCAAAACCAGCCGCTAAAATGACGAGCGTCCAGCCGAGTGCTACATCTGAAAGTCCAAACATTACTGTTTCATTCCTTTCATCGCTTTTTTCTCTTCGATACTATCTGCTAAATTTAAGCCGATAACACCGATGACAATAATGACGATGAATAAAATCATCTGCCCTGTCAGTGGTGCGTCAAATAAAAACGCATCCATCAATGCTACTCCAACTGTTCCTACTGCTGCGAATACGGCATACACCGTACCTGTTGGTAACAATTCACACGCTTTCGTTAAGAAATGGAAATCAACGAAAATGAAAAATACGATAAAAATCCAATGCCACCATTCGCTAGCGACATTAAATCCATAAATCCAAACGAGTTCGAAAAAACTAGTCAGCGCGACATATGTCCACGCTTTTCGTTTCGTTTGTGCGTCCATAACTACATCCTCCTATTACTGTAACCTTAATGCATGTTGTAAAAAGTCAAATACTTCTTCTTTTTGAATCGGTGCTTGTGCTTCTTGGTCAACGTCATACAAATAAATTTGTTCGGCTGCTGACTCGACAAGTCCGATCATTAACTTTGCAAATCGTTCGGGGTGAACCGTTGGACGAATCGCTCCGTCACGCTTTGCTTGTTCGAGTCGTGTACTTACCCATTCATAAAATGGCGCATAGACAGCTTCCCATTTTTTCAAATGCTCTGTCGATGCTAACCCTGAATAAATTAACGCTTGAATTTCATGATAATCTCGATTGATATCAAAAATCGCATCGATCATTTGGCGAATTTGTTGCTCAATCGGCGCCTGTTCATCGACGGTTTCATGCACATGTTGAATCGTCCGTTCGACCATCACTTCAGCGATTGCTGGCATGAGTGATAGTTTTGATTCAAAGTACAAATAAAACGTTCCTTGTGCAATTCCCGCCTCTTTGACTATGTTCGAAATCGTCGCTTGATGAACACCTTTTTCCCGGAATACTCGAATGGCTCCCTCAATAATACGTTCGCGCTTATCCAACTTCTCACCTCCCTCATTGAAATGAATGAACGTCATTCATTATAACAATGTCCTATAAAAACGCAATAAAAAACGAGCTTCTTTTTTTAAGAAACTCGCTTCTTTCTTTTATTTCACCCAATCGTACGGTGTTTCTTGGTAGACGTAGTAGTTTAACCAGTTTGAAAATAAATGATGCGTATGTGCACGCCATCTATTCGACGGAGTTTTCGTCGGATCATTGTCTGGGAAGTAGTTTTTCGGCATCGTCGCTGTATTTGGGTCGCGTTTCATATCGCGCTCATATTCATCACGAAGTGTCGTTGCATCATATTCTAAATGTCCTGTCATCATGACGTGACGACGATCATTCGAAATAACTAAAAATGGGCCTGCTTCTTCCGATTCTGCTAAGATCGTTAAACGATCATCCGCTGCAATTTTTTCACGCGATACACCAGTATGCCGTGAATGCGGTGCTAAAAAGTAATCGTTAAATCCGCGAACGAGTTCTTCTGTCGGAACGTTAACGCGATGCTCAAAAATCCCTGTACATTTTCCATTCGGCAATTCATACTTTCCTATATCGTAAAAATGATAAAGTGCCGCTTGTGCCCCCCAACAAATATACAGAGTCGATGTCACATTCGTTTCTGACCATTTCATTACTTCCGTTAATTCTTCCCAATATTGCACGTCTTCAAATGGCATTTTTTCAATTGGCGCCCCTGTAATGATCATCCCGTCAAACTTTTCATCTTTCACTTCATCAAATGTATGATAAAACGTATCTAAATGTGTTTTCGATACATTTTTTGATTCATAAGTCGCTGTCGTTAAAAATGTCGGGACAACTTGCAATGGTGTGTTTCCTAAAAGTCGTAGCAATTGTAATTCTGTTTTTTCTTTTTCAGGCATTAAATTAAAAATTAAAATCTTTAACGGACGAATATCTTGCGTATGTGCACGTGATTCATCCATGACGAATATTTTTTCTTCTAATAAATTTTTACGTGCCGGTAGCCCTTCAGGTACTGTAATTGGCATTTTTCCATTCTCCTTTATAAAAAAAGCCCTCTTTTTCTATTCAGAAAAGAGGGCTTTATTTTTCTCTTATCTGTCAAGATTACTCTTGGTGGACGTAGCACCTTTCTACTTTCGTAGAGGTTGCTGAAGCTTCAACGGGCCACTCCCTCTGCTTCTCTTGATAAGTCTATTGAATTTTACAGACTATTATAACATTAACAAA
>JASLGI010000021.1 GCA_030149685.1 Bacillaceae bacterium
TTGATAGAATACGCTGTTCTTTCGCTAATTTTTCTTCCATCTTACGAAACCATTTAGGGTTACTAAATACTTCACCGTTTGAAAGAATCGCAAAGTCTTTCAGACCAACATCTACACCTACGGAAGAATTGGTTTTTGGTAATTTTTCTACTTGGGTTTCCGCAAGTATAGATACGAAGTATTTGCCACTAGGGTTACGTCTGATTGTAGCATTTAAAATACGTCCGTCTACTTCACGACTTTTAGCGAACTTTACTAAGCCTAGTTTAGGTAATTTAAGTTTATTACCTACAACAGCGATGTTCCCGTTCGTCTGTTTCGTAGTATAAGATTGTACTCTATTCTTCTTAGATTTAAACCGTGGTGCTTTATTTTGTTTCTTAAAAAACCTACTATATGCGTCAGCAAGATTTTTAAGGGAAGATTGTAAAGCAATACTATCCACTTCTTTTAACCATTCTAGTTCTTTCTTTAATTGTGTTAATTGAGAAGAACAAGTTGTATACGTCAAACCTTTGCCTGTTTCTTCGTATGCCTCTTTCCATTTAGCTAAAAAGTGATTAAATACAAAACGAGAACAACCTATCGTTTTAGCAATTAATACTTCTTGTTTTTTATTTGGATATATACGAAATTTATAGGCTTTATGAATTAGCATCGATTATCACCTCCTCTTTATATTTACTAAAATTATATGTAAATTTAGTAAGTATATCAACAATATACTAGGAAGGTGGTGAGGTGATTGGAGCGAGTACCTAAACTAATTAATTTTCCTGTTAATTGAGTAGTACGAATCGAGGAATATAGGGAACAACATCAGATCCAAACTTTTTCAGGAACTGTTTACGAATTGATACGGAAAGGGCTAGAAAAGTAAGGTGGCTGTTCAAAAGTAGATTCAAACACAAGGCAATCAGGGCGTAAAACCCCTAGCCTAAAGAGATAGGGGTTTTACGCCCGATTCTTATAAAGATAACCCCTAGTACTACTCGTTTTACATCAACGGGTAGTACTAGGGGTTGTTGTCGTTAATACGTATTGTTTAATTTTCGTTCAAAGTCTTTGATCGTATGTTCTGGAGCAATTCCTTGACGGTTTAATTTCATCGGATGGTCTTTTAATAAGACTGTTCCCGGTTGTGTCGTGAAGCCGTAGTTCATGCCCGCAGCACGCGCTGCTTGAATCACTTTTGTATCGTATTGACCGAATGGGTAAGCGAGTGTATCTACGCGCTTTGTATTTCCGTCATATGCTTTTGCGAGTTGACGTTTTCCAGCTTCTAAGTCATCGATAATTTCTTCTTTTGAACGAGTCATCATTTTTCCGATACCTGGGCGCCCGATTTCAAATGTATGGAAATAGTGGCTATGGTGTTGGTAATCGAAAAGGTCTTTCGTTTCTTTCATTTCTTTAATACCGACATTTTGTAATGTGTTCGGATTCCAAGGCTCTGCTTGTTGGCGAACTTTTCCTGTAATAATGAAGGAAACAGCCGGCATATTGTGCTTTTTCAAGATTGGGTACGCATAACGTGTCGTTGATAAAATGCCGTCGTCAAATGTGAGTAAGACGACACGTTTCGGTAAATCTTGACTACCGTAACGCCATTTTTTGAACGTATCGAGTGAAATCGGTGTCCAGTTATTATGGACTAAGTAATTGATTTGTTCTTCGAATTGTTTCACGTCAATGACCATACGGTTGTTTTTCTGATCCGTTAAGTGACGATTTTTCACCATATGGTGGTACATGAGTACAGGTACACCAGAATCAGCAACTGTATGTGTTCGTGGAACATATGCTGCGCGGTCACCGATTTGGATTTTATCAAATTGAGCATCCGAACTTAAAATGATGAGACGAATATCTTTTTCAACATGTCCGATCAATTCTTTCTTTTGTTTATCCGCATACATCGGTGCCCGTTTTGTCGTTAGTCGTGTTTGCTTCGTTTTTGTAAATGGTACTTTTTTTATCGGTTCGATTTGTTCAGCGGTATGTTTTGGAATACCGATTGTTGTCTGACCGAAAGCGACAAAGTAATGAGTCTCCCCAATTTTTGTTACTGGGAATACTTGACCTTTTTTCAAATGAACCGCTGTGAAATGTTTATTTTCCACCCATTGGAAAGCAGGAGTATCAGCTATTAAACGGATCGCTTCTTGCATTCCTTCTGTCGGTTCTGATGGAAGTGTCGGTGTTTCTTCTTCCTCTTCTTCTCGGTCGTTATCCCCTTCTTCTTCTGGAGGAGTAGTCGGTTCTTCTTCGTCTCCATTATCTTCATTCTCTTCTGGCTCTTCAGGTGTTGAAGGTTCAGTAGGAGTTTGTCCGACTGGATAATCGCGTAATGCGTAAAGCATACGAGCGAAGTCTCCTCGTTTCATCGAGTTCATCCAGCCGAATTTTGTGTTAGAAACGCCGTTTGTTGCTTTCGAGTCGATGAGACCTGCTACTGCATGTTTCATCGTGCTCGGTACATCTGTAAACGGGACAGTTTTCGGATCACCTGATAAATTGTACGCTCCTTCACGGGAAAGAAGCATTGCGAGCTGACCACGTGTCATATTGTTTGCATAACCGAAGTAGCCTTCGCTCACTCCGTTCATAATCCCTGCTTCGTGTAACGTATTTGTCGCTACTTTCACGTCGCGACGGTGAGACGGAATATCTTTAAAACCTGCATCAGGTGCATTCGGGTTCCATAAGCCGAGTGTTTTGGCGATATAAATACTCGCGTCTCCTCGGTTGATTGGGTGATGAATCCCGAATGTTTGTTTTGAAAATCCGTGAATTCCAACAGAGTTCATATATTGAACTGCATCTTCATAGGCAGGAGAGACATCGTTATATTTAGCATAAGTCGTCGTCGGTACGAGTAATGTAAAGACGACGAGGAGTGCGACTGTCCATGAAATCAAACGTTTCATAAAAGTCCCCTTTCTGTCATGATGTTAAAAAAGATGCCCAAAAGGACACCTTTTTAACGTTTATTAATAACTTGCATTACGCCAGCGGTAAATGCCGTGGTCGATCCACGCTGCAGCTGCAATCGTAATTAATGTAATGCCGAGTTTTCCGAAGAACGGAATCTCTGCAGGGATTGTATTACCGATAAGCGCCACAACTGTGACGAGTCCAAGAATCCATAAAACTAATGACCATTTGCCTTTCATCTTATCACCTCATTCTACATAGTAGCATAATTGTTTCATTGAGCATGAGAACCGAGCGAATTTACGCTTCCTACCTATTATAGTTCGTATCGGTTTAACAATTCAATACTTAATCACTTTTTCAGGAAAAGAGTTGACTCACTTTTTCTTAAATGATACGATTATCGTTATATTACACTCTTATGAAGAGCGGCGGAGGGATGTGCCCGATGAAGCCCAGCAACCACTACGAAAGTAGAAAGGTGCTACGTCACACAAAGACATGTCTTTGGCAGATGAGAGGGAGAATGAATTGATTGATTTGTCCTTCTACTTCATAAGTAGGAAGGATTTTTTTGTTTTGTAGGAAATGATGAGAAGAAAGAGGCGATTCGTCGTGATTGAATTAAAAGATATAAGTAAAGTATATCCGACAAAAAATGGGCCTCTCATGGCGGTACGTGATGTGAACTTATCGATCGACCGCGGGGAGATTTTTGGCATTATCGGTTACAGTGGTGCAGGAAAAAGTACGCTCATTCGGATGTTGAATGGTTTAGAGCGCCCGACAGAAGGTGTTGTAACTGTCGGTGGGATGGATGTTTCCCATATGTCGGAAAAAGAGTTGCGCCAAGCGCGTCAAAAAGTAAGTATGATTTTCCAACATTTCAATTTACTTTGGTCGCGTACAGTGTTTGATAATATCGCCTTTCCGTTAGAAATCGCAGGCGTTCCAAAAGCGCAGCGGAAAGCGCGTGTGTTGGAACTGATCGAGCTCGTCGGATTAAAAGGTCGAGAAAGTGCGTATCCGTCAGAGTTATCGGGTGGACAGAAGCAGCGTGTCGGGATTGCGCGCGCTTTAGCGAATGAGCCGGATGTATTGCTCGGAGACGAAGCGACGAGTGCGCTCGACCCTGAGACGACAGATGCGATTTTAGATTTGCTCGTCGATATTAATCAACGTCTCGGAATAACGATTGTACTCATTACTCATGAGATGCACGTCATTCAGAAAATTTGTCATCGCGTAGCGGTCATGGAAGCAGGAGAAGTCGTTGAAACAGGTCCGGTACTCGACGTATTCCGTCAGCCGGAAGCACCGATTACGAAACGCTTCGTCTCGCAATTAGCAGGGACAGATGATATCGATGCAACGTATGAGACGATCCGGGCGAATTACCCGACAGGAAAACTCGTCAAACTCGTCTTCGTCGGTGAACGAACGGAACAAGCAGTCGTTTCAGAAATGGCAAAACGCTTTGACGTATCCGCAAGTGTCGTACATGGGACGATTAGTCAGACGACAGGTGGTCCGTACGGGACTTTAGTGATTCATATTGATGGAACGGAAATGGAAGAAGCGCTCCGTTATGTCGAAGGGCTCGATATTGAAACGGAGGTGATGAACGGATGATGGAAAAATATTTACCGAATGTTGATTGGTCCGTCATGTGGGAAGCAACGTATGAGACGATGTATATGACAGCTGTCGCAACGATCGCAACATTTGTTTTCGGATTAATTCTCGGGTTGCTTTTGTTTTTAACGAGTCCGCACAATGCGTGGTCGAATAAAATGGTTCACTTTTTAACCGGTTCACTCGTGAACATTTTCCGTTCGATTCCGTTCATTATTTTAATTATTTTACTCATTCCGTTTACTCGTTTCTTATTCGATTCAATCCGCGGGGCAAACGCAGCATTACCGGCCTTAATTATTGGCTCAGCTCCTTTCTATGCCCGTCTCGTCGTGATCGCATTTCGTGAAATCGACGGCGGTGTCATTGAAGCAGCGCGCAGTATGGGGGCATCGACGTGGACGATTATTCGAAAAGTACTCATTCCTGAGTCGCTTCCGGCCCTCATTTCAGGGATTACAGTAACGGCTGTTATGCTCGTTGGATATACAGCGATGGCCGGTATTATCGGCGCAGGAGGACTCGGACATTTAGCGTTCCTCGATGGATTCCAACGAAATCGAATGGACGTCGTTTGGGTCGCAACGATTATTATCGTCTTGTTTGTTTTCCTTATCCAATGGGTAGGAGATTACTTCACAGCGAAAGTTGATAAAAGATAATAACGCCTTAAGCGTTTATTATAAAAGTTATTTATAAAATATGATGAAGGAGTGGAGAATATGAAACGTTTTTTAGCACTAGTGACCGTCGCTCTTTTAGCTGTCGTTTTAGCCGCTTGTGGCTCAGATGATGCAAAAGATACGACAAAAGAAAATGATGAAAAAAGCGACGTTTTAGTCGTAGGGGCATCAAATAATCCACACGCACCGATTTTAGAGCGTGTTCAACCGATGTTAGAAGAAGAAGGTATTGAATTAAAAATTGAGAAATATACAGATTATGCATTACCGAACCGTGATTTAGATGCGGGCGATTTAGATGCAAACTTCTTCCAACATATTCCGTTTTATGAATTACAGTTAGAAGAGTATGGATATGATTTTGAAAATGCAGGTGGCGTTCACATTGAACCGATCGGTATTTATTCAAAACGTCATGAGTCGTTAGAAGATTTACCAGAAGGTGCGACGATTATGATCAGTAGTTCGGTAGCGGACCACGGTCGTATGCTCGCATTACTCGAAGCACAAGGTTTAATTACATTAAAAGAAGGTGTGGATAAAACAGCAGCAGAGTTAGACGATATTGCTGAAAACCCACATAACTTTGAATTTGACGCAAGTGTTTCACCAGAAATGCTCGTTCAAATGTATGAAAATGACGAAGCAGATGCGATTTTAATTAACTCAAACTTCGCAATCGACCACGATATTAATCCGATGGAAGAAGCGATTGTGTTAGAAGATGAAGATTCACCATATGTGAATATCGTCGCTGTTCGTGCAGAAGATAAAGATGACGAACGTATTCAAAAGTTAATGGATGCTTTACATAGTAAAGAAATCCAAGACTT
>JASLGI010000038.1 GCA_030149685.1 Bacillaceae bacterium
TTCGAAGTAGCGACAAACTACGCACCAGCACTGGAAGAAGCAGGATTTTCAGTAGCGGCGCGTACGACAAAAGAACATGGCGCAGATATTGCGATTATGGAATTACAAGGCCACCCATTCTTTATCGGTACACAATTCCACCCAGAGTTCACGTCACGCCCGACACGCCCACAACCACTTTTCCGTGAGTTTGTCCGTGCAGCGATTGAACATCAATAAAAATATTCGTGAATGAAATAAAAAACCTAGCCATCTTTTACTTCACGTAAAAGGTCGCTAGGTTTTATTGTTGTGAAATTAATCGTTCAGTTCTTCAGATACAATCGCGCGATATTGCATGAGGATTGCTTCGAAAATAAATGTAGCAAGTAAGCTATGTGGACGCCCGACGCGCTCACCGCTATCTGTCGGTACGTAACCATCAGGTGTATGTGTACAAATATACGTATAAGCAAGTCCTTCAAGCTCATTATCTTCTCCGCGCGGTGATGCAGTCATTGCGCCAAAAGGAATGAAAGCATCGAATAGTTCTTTTGCTACTTTTAATAAGCGCGGATCATCTGCACGGCGCCCGATGAGGAAAATACGGTCCGTTTTTTCAAACGTCATTCCTTCTTCGTAACGAACCGCACGTGTCATCGGTTCTTCACCGAGTAAAGCGCGTGTGACGACGCTATCTAATTCGTCTACACCATATAAAATCACACGTCCGCCATCTCCCATGACAGATTGTGCGAGGAGACGTGCTGTTTCTTCAATTGAAAACGACTCTTCTTTTTCGATTTTTTGTAAAAGTCCAATCGTTTGTGTCGTAAAAATCTTCATCATTGTGACTCCTTTTTCATTATTGTCTTTAACTGTACAAGGGTCCGAAACGTTCGTCAACTGTGGATAAGTTCTTTTTCGTTCACGGAATGCACCCCCCTCTTAGTAGTCAAAGAGGAAGAAATTTGATATGATAAAAGGCGATGAAATGATACATAAGAAATCGTATCATCACTCACACGTTCGAGGAGGAAAAGACAAAATGACACTCGTTTCAATGAAAGAAATGTTAATTAAAGCAAAAGAAGGCAAATATGCCGTAGGACAGTTTAATATTAACAACTTAGAATATGCACAAGCGATTTTACAAGCTGCAGAAGAAGAGCATTCACCAGTAATTCTCGGCGTATCTGCAGGAGCAGGTCGCTATGTTGGTGGGTTTAAAACAGTTGTAAAAATGGTAGAAGGATTAATGGAAGACTACCAAATTACAGTACCTGTTGCGATTCACTTAGACCACGGAGCAACGTTTGAAATGTGTAAAGAAGCAGTCGATGCAGGATTTTCATCTGTCATGATCGACGCTTCAGCAGAACCGCTTGAAGACAACATTTCAATTACACGTAAAGTTGTTCGTTACGCACATGCACGAGGCGTTTCAGTAGAAGCAGAACTCGGAATTGTCGGCGGACAAGAAGACGACGTAATTGCAGATGGTGTCATTTATGCAGACCCACAAGAGTGTAAACAACTCGTGGAAGAAACAAATGTAGACTGCTTAGCACCAGCACTCGGTTCAGTTCACGGACCATACAAAGGTGAGCCGAACTTAGGATTTGAAGAGATGGAAGAAATTTCAAACTTAACAGACGTGCCACTCGTTCTCCACGGTGGAACAGGTATTCCATTAAAAGATATCCAACGTGCGATTTCACTTGGAACTGCAAAAATTAACGTCAACACTGAAAACCAAATTGCAGGATCAAAAACAGTACGTGAAGTACTCGATGAAAATCCTGAAATGTACGACCCACGTAAGTTCTTAGGACCAATGCGTGAGACGATCAAACAGACAGTTATCGGTAAAATGCGCGAGTTCGGAAGCTCACAAAAAGCATAATCGGCGCATAAGGAAAAAAGGAGATGCGGCAATTGCCGGTCTCCTTCTTTTCCATATACAGAATAGGAGGGGCACGATGCAATTATTTCTTGATACAGCAAACCTAGAGCAAATTGAAGAAGCAACTCGCCTCGGAGTGATTAGCGGCGTGACGACGAACCCTACATTAATCGCAAAAGAAGGGGCTTCATTGACAGAGCGCATCGAACGAATTACGACGATTGTCGATGGTTCCGTCAGTGCAGAGGTCATTAGCGAAACGTCAGAAGGAATGATTCGAGAAGGTAGACAACTTGCCAAAATCTCACCACAAGTTACAGTGAAACTACCGATGACGCGTGATGGACTCACCGCTTGTCACACATTAGTAAAAGAAGGAATTTCGACGAATGTGACGCTCATTTTTAGTGTAAATCAAGCATTGCTTGCCGCACGAGCTGGAGCGACGTACGTTTCTCCATTTGTCGGTCGCCTCGATGATATTGGACAAATGGGGATGCAACTCGTTCGAGAGATCCGTCAAATGTTTGACTTACACGGTTTACCGACGAAGATTATCGCAGCATCGATCCGTCATACAGACCACGTGACACGTGCAGCACTCGCAGGTGCACATATTGCAACATTGCCTCTAGCTATATTAAATCAAATGATTGAACATCCCCTCACAGACAAAGGAATCCAACAATTTTTAGCGGATTGGAACGATAAGGAGCGAACGAACGATGACTGAATCGATAGAGCACGTATATAAAATTTATGGAAATCATCCACTTAGTGGAACAATCGAAGTAAGTGGTGCAAAAAATAGTGCAGTTGCACTCATTCCTGCATCGATTTTAGCGAACTCAACGGTGACGATCGACGGATTACCAGACATTTCAGACGTTCGCACATTACAGCGACTGATGGAATCGATCGGGGGCAAGACGACGTTTTCTAACGGTACGATGACAATCGATCCTTCAGAAATGGTCGATATGCCACTACCGAATGGTGATGTGAAAAAAATGCGCGCATCGTACTACATTATGGGAGCGATGCTCGGTCGCTTTGGACGTGCCGTTATCGGGATGCCGGGAGGTTGTCATTTAGGACCTCGACCGATCGACCAACATATTAAAGGATTTGAAGCACTCGGTGCGAAAGTGACGAACGAGCACGGAGCGATTTATTTACGCGCAGATGAATTGAAAGGTGCAAAAATTTATTTAGACGTCGTCAGTGTCGGTGCGACGATTAATATTATGCTCGCTGCAGTTCGGGCAAAAGGACAAACGATTATCGAAAATGCCGCGAAAGAACCTGAGATTATCGACGTTGCAACACTCCTTACGAATATGGGCGCAGATATTAAAGGCGCTGGAACGAACGTTATTCGTATC
>JASLGI010000055.1 GCA_030149685.1 Bacillaceae bacterium
TTTGCGAAAATCGATGGCGTCGTAAAATTCGAACGTCTCGGACGCAACAAAAAGAAAGTGAGCGTTTATCCTGTTGCACAGGAAGCGTAAGATACAGATGGAGGGCTTGCATTCGCTTGCAGCCCTCTCTTTTTCATTTTACGGAACGTTTCCGTTTGTCGTTCATAGAACAAACGAAGGAGTCATGCTATAATTTAACTACAATTATAAAATAAAGGAGGCGATCACATGTTTGTCGATCACGTAACGGTCTTTGTCAAAGGTGGCGACGGTGGAGACGGAATGGTAGCTTATCGTCGAGAGAAGTATGAGCCATACGGAGGTCCTGCAGGTGGAGACGGTGGACGCGGAGCGAACGTTGTATTTGAAGTGGATGAAGGACTTCATACATTGATGGATTTCCGCTACCAACGTCATTTTAAAGCACCTCGTGGAGAAAATGGGATGAGCAAAAGTAAACACGGTCGCGATGGTGAAGATTTAATCGTACCCGTCCCACCAGGAACGATCGTACGCAATGAAGAAACAGGCGATTTAATCGCAGATTTAACACGTCATGGAGAACGTGCTGTCATTGCTAAAGGTGGACGTGGAGGACGTGGAAATAAACGTTTCGTCACACCACAAAATACGGCACCTGAAATTGCGGAAAATGGAGAACCGGGGGAAGAGTTAAACATTCAATTGGAATTGAAGTTGCTTGCAGATGTCGGTCTCGTCGGCTATCCGAGTGTCGGGAAGTCGACATTACTTTCAATGATTTCAGCGGCACGTCCGAAGATTGGGAATTATCATTTCACGACACTCGCTCCGAACTTAGGCGTTGTCGAAACGAAAGATCACCGAAACTTCGTCGTAGCTGATTTGCCAGGATTGATCGAAGGAGCTTCTGAAGGAGTCGGCCTCGGTCACCAGTTTTTACGTCATATCGAACGTACGCGTGTTATCGTACACGTTTTAGATATGTCTGGATTTGAAGGAAGAGATCCTTACGAGGATTTCCAACAAATTAATGAAGAACTCGGCGCATACAATCCAGAATTGTTGAAGCGTCCGCAAATTGTAGCAGCGAATAAAATGGATTTACCGGATGCGGAAGAATATTTAGAAATGTTCCGAGAGCAAGTAGGGGAAGAAGTTGCGGCAATTTGTCCGATTTCAGCGGCTACACGCGATGGAATTGATGAGTTATTATACAAAGTCGCTGATTTATTAGAAGTGACAGAGCCATTCGCATTAGCAGATGAAGAAGAAGAAGAGGAAGTCGTCGTATATCGTCACGAGCCAAAAGAAGCACCATTTGAAATTACTCGAGATATGGACGGTACATTCAAACTTGTCGGTGAAGAATTAGAGCGTCTCTTCATTATGACAGATTTTACGCACGAACAATCTGTTCGTCGTTTCGCTCGTCAGTTGCGTAAATTAGGTGTTGACGATGCATTAAGAGAACGCGGTATTCAAAACGGTGATATCGTTCGAATTCAAGACTTCGAATTTGAGTTCGTCGATTAAGAACCGTAGGGCAAGGAGGCAAAAGATGAGTACGAAATCGTTTGAAGTGGAAAGTGGACAATTTTATTTAGTCCATGAAGACGTTTTAACGGAATCGATGCAAAAGATGTTGGAAGTAAAACATTTATTAGAAAGTGGCGAAGTGACGACCGTCCAGGAAGCGACGAAACGTGTCGGCTTATCACGCAGTGCCTACTATAAATACCGCGATACGGTATTTCCTTTCGAATCGATCGCAAGAGAGCGTGTCGTCACTGTATTTATACAGTTAGAAGACCGAAAAGGCTCACTTGCGACAATTTTGAAGTTAATTACAGAAGTGAAATGTAATGTGTTGACGATTCACCAAACGATTCCGGTGCAAGGCCGAGCAAACATTACATTGTCTCTCGATGTGACAGAAATGACTGTTTCACTCGAAGGACTCATTCAACATTTAAAAACACCAGCAATTATTGATGATGTTCATTTAATTAGTACTGGTGCTTTGTAAGGGGGAGCTTTTTTGGGAGAAAGACAACCGATGACGGTAGCCTTTTTAGGGCCTCTCGCATCATTTTCACACGTGGCGAGTGCGCGTTTTTTTGAAAAAGAAGATGTCGAATTATTGCCACATCCGACGATACCGGATTGTATCGAAGCAGTTGCTCAAGGGGAAGTGACGTATGCGCTCGTGCCGCTTGAAAATGCGTTAGAAGGTTCTGTGCCACTGACGATTGATTATTTGTTTCACGGCACGCGACTCTATATGACAGCAGAAGTATTGTTGCCGATCGAACAGCATTTATTGATTCATCCAAAAAATAAAGAAGCACTCGATCACCTCGAATCGATTCAATCGCATCCACATGCATTAGCGCAATGTCATCAATATTTAAAAGAATCACATAGCGGTGTGCCACTTATTCAAACGACTTCGACTGCTCGTGCAGCAGAACTCGTTGCAGCACATCCGGAACAAAAAATAGCCGCTGTCGGAAACAAATTGGCAGCAAAAACGTATCAATTAGAAGTAGCGAAAGAAAATATTCACGACTATCATTTCAATCATACGCGTTTTGTCGTGTTATCACGTCAAAAAGAGCAGTTTGTTTACGATGATTGTCGTTCGACACCGAAGACGACGTTAATGGTAAAATTACCTGAAGACGACCGTCCCGGACGATTGCATCAAATTTTATCGGTCTTTTCATGGCGTCGGTTAAACTTAAGTAAAATTGAGTCGCGCCCGATGAAAACAGGACTCGGTCATTATTTCTTTATTATCGATGTGATGCAAGATGAGCGTGAACCGATGATGCAAGGAGCATACGAAGAGCTCGAAGCACTCGGTTGTACGATTCAATCTTTCGGTACGTATTACGTTTATCAAAAATAAGAGAAGGAGGATATTTGTCATGGCTGGACATTCAAAGTGGAACAATATTAAACGAAGAAAAGGTGCACAAGATGCTAAGCGCGGAAAAGTCTTTCAAAAGATGTCACGAGAGATTTACGTTGCAGCGAAATCGGGAGGTGCAGATCCTGAGATGAACCCAACGCTCCGTTTAGCGGTGGAAAAGTCAAAAGGGATGAACGTACCAAACGACGTCATTCAACGTGCAATCGATAAAGCAACAGGTGCAGATGATGATGCACATTTCGACGAAGTAGTATATGAGGGGTACGGCCCTGGCGGTATCGCAGTTCTCGTTTATACGTTAACGGATAATCGTAACCGTACAGCAACAAACATTCGAACAGCATTTAATAAAAACGGTGGAAACTTAGGAGAAGACGGTTCAGTTAGTTACATGTTCAACCGTAAAGGTCGTATCATGATTGAACGTACAGATGAAATCGATGAAGATATGCTCATGCTCGAAGCACTTGAAGCAGGTGCAGAAGATATTGAGTCTTCTGAAGAAGGTTTCGAAATTATTACGGACCCTCAATCGTTTATTGAAGTGAAAGAAGCGCTCGAACAAGCAGGCTTCTCGTTTGCTTCAAGTGAAATTGAGATGATTCCAACGATTGAAACACCGATTGCTCCGGAACATGAAGAATCGTTTGAGATGATGATTGAAACACTTGAAGACGATGACGATGTTCAAGACGTTTACCATAATGGGATCGATGCAGAATAATGGAGGAAGCACTCTTTCTTACGAGTAGGAAGGAGTGCTTTTTTTCGTCAGCGAAGCATCGAATGCTTTTTTGGAATATGGTATAATAATCGGTATGTTTAAGAGGAGGCGAAGGGATTGTACGATTACATTCGAGGAAGAGTCGTTTACCGAGATGAACGTGGAATTACATTAGAAAATAATGGGATCGGGTATTCCATTGAAATGCCGAATCCTTATGAATTTACGGTTTCAGAAGAAGAAGTAACCGTTTATACATTTTTACACGTTAGAGAAGATATTCATGCACTCGTAGGTTTTACGACGAGGGAAGAACGGATGTTGTTTGAAAAACTGATTACGGTTTCAGGGATCGGGCCAAAAGGGGCGATCGGTATTTTGTCTGGTGGAGAATCGTATCAAGTTGTTGAGGCGATTGAAGCGGAAGATGAGAAGTTTTTAATGCAATTTCCAGGAGTCGGAAAGAAAACGGCTCGTCAAATTATTTTAGATTTGAAAGGGAAACTCGATGCATTTTCAAGAAACTTATTCAATCAAGAAGTCCGCGCTCCATTACCGACGAAAAATGTCGCTTTACAAGAAGCGCTCGCTGGACTCGAAGCACTCGGTTATGCAAAAGAAGAGCTCGCTAAAGTTGAAGAGCTATTACAGCATGAAGAGCTGACGACGGAAGAATATATGAAGCGAGCATTTCAGTTATTTACGTAAAAAAGGAGGGTCTTCATGGATGAACGAATTATCGGTACAGAAGCAATGCAAGACGATGAATTAGATGATCAAACGATACGTCCTCAACTGTTAGGAGAATATATTGGGCAAGAGTCGGTAAAAGAAAGTTTAAGCATTTTTATCGAAGCTGCGCGTAATCGTCATGAAAGTTTAGACCACGTCTTATTGTACGGTCCTCCAGGGCTTGGAAAAACGACATTAGCGGCAGTAATTGCTAATGAGATGGGTGTGAATTTGCGTACGACGAGTGGTCCTGCAATCGAAAGACCCGGAGATCTTGCAGCAGTAGTTTCGTCATTGGAACCAGGAGATGTGTTATTTATCGATGAGATTCACCGACTGCATCGGTCGATTGAAGAAGTGTTATATCCGGCAATGGAAGATTTCGCTTTAGATATCGTCATCGGTCAAGGACCAACAGCGAAATCGATTCGACTCGATCTACCACCATTTACACTTGTTGGAGCGACGACACGAGCCGGTTCACTCTCAGCACCATTACGTGACCGTTTCGGTGTGCCACTCCGATTAGAATATTATGATATACCGTCATTGCAACAGATCGTTGAACGAAGTGCGCTCATTTTCGACGTGCCGATTGAGAAAAAAGCAGCGAAGATGATCGCTTCCCGCGCAAGAGGTACACCACGTGTGGCGAACCGTTTATTACGTCGGGTACGCGACTATGCAGAAGTGCGTGGCGATGGAAAGATTACGGTCAGTTTAGCAGAAGAAGCGCTACAATTACTCCGCGTAGACGAGCATGGTCTCGATCGAATTGATGAAACATTGATTCGTCATATGATCGAACATTTCGGAGGCGGACCTGTAGGACTCGATACGTTAGCTGCAAGTGTTGGAGAAGAAGCGATTACGATTGAAGACGTATACGAGCCATACTTATTGCAAATAGGATTTATTCAACGGACACCGAGAGGACGTGTCGTGACAAAAACAGGGTATGCTCATTTCGGGTATGCTTACGAGGAAGAGGGAAACGATGGACGTTAAAGATTTTGATTTTCATTTACCAGAACAATTGATTGCTCAAACACCATTAAATGATCGAACAGCGAGCCGACTTATGATCGTCGATAAAGAAAAAGAAACGATTCGCCATGAACATTTTAGCGCAATTACCGATGAACTATGTGAAGGAGATGTACTCGTATTAAATGATACGCGTGTTCTTCCGGCACGTCTCTACGGAACGAAAGAAGGAACTGGCGCGTCATTAGAAGTGTTGCTTTTAAAAGAACTCGCCAATGATCGTTGGGAAACACTTGTCAAACCAGCAAAACGTGTCAAAGTAGGAACGGTCGTTTCGTTCGGCAATGGTCAACTTCGTGCAAAATGTGTAGAAATCACCCCGACAGGCGGACGAATTTTTGATATGCTATATGGTGGAATTTTTTACGAAGTGTTAGACGCCCTCGGAGAGATGCCACTACCGCCTTACATTACGGAAACATTGGATGATCAAGAGCGTTATCAAACGGTTTTTGCTCGTGAACGAGGAAGTGCCGCAGCACCGACTGCAGGACTTCACTTTACAGAAGAGTTGTTAGAAGAAGTGAAATCAAAAGGTGTCGACATCGCATTTATTACGTTGCATGTCGGACTCGGTACGTTTCGTCCTGTCAGTGTCGATCGCATTGAAGAACATACGATGCATGCGGAATATTACGACGTGAGTGAAGAAACGGCTGAAAAAATACGGCGTGCACGCCAACGTGGCGGACGAGTCGTAGCTGTCGGAACGACGTCAACACGTACATTAGAAACGGTCGCACGTGATCACGATGGTGAGATCGTAGCAAGTAGTGGATGGACAGACATTTTCATTTATCCAGGAATTCCATTTCGTGCAGTAGATGCTTTGATTACGAATTTTCATTTACCACAATCGACATTACTCATGCTCGTTTCAGCATTTAGTTCACAACAGTTGATGATGCGTGCATATGAAGAAGCGGTAAAAGAAGAATATCGATTTTTCAGCTTCGGTGACGCAATGTTTATTCAGTAGAAAGGAAGGAAATTATGACGAAGAAACAACCTGTATGGTATGAACATATTAAAACGTGTAAGCAAACAGGTGCACGTTTAGGAATCGTTCATACACCGCATGGTTCATTTGAAACACCGGTATTCATGCCTGTCGGTACACAAGCGACAGTAAAAGCGATGACACCGGAAGAGTTAAAAGCGATCAATGCGGGAATTATTTTAAGTAATACGTATCATTTATGGTTACGTCCGGGAACAGAAGTGATTGAAGAAGCGGGAGGTCTCCATCAATTTATGAATTGGGATCGCCCGATTTTAACAGATTCTGGCGGATACCAAGTATTCTCTTTAAGTAAGTTTCGTAAAATTGAAGAAGAAGGTGTTCATTTCCGTCACCATTTAAACGGAAGTAAACTATTTTTAAGTCCGGAAAAAGCGATGGAAATTCAAAACATTTTAGGGTCAGACATTATGATGGCGTTTGATGAATGTCCGCCTTATCCAGCAACGTATGAATATATGAAACGCTCGGTAGAACGTACGAGTCGTTGGGCAGAACGTTGTATCGCAGCTCATCAACGCCCAGACGAACAAGCGTTATTTGGTATTGTCCAAGGGGGAGAGTTTGAAGAGCTTCGCAAACAAAGTGCACGTGATCTCGTCGCGCTCGATTTCCCTGGATATGCGATCGGAGGACTTTCTGTCGGAGAACCGAAAGAAGTGCTCAATAAAGTGCTCGAATTTACGACACCGCTTCTTCCATTTGACAAACCACGTTATTTAATGGGAGTAGGGACACCGGATTCATTGATCGATGGTGTCATTCGAGGGATTGACATGTTCGACTGTGTGTTGCCGACACGTATTGCACGTAATGGTACGCTCATGACGAGTACAGGACGCCTCGTCGTACGAAACAAAAAGTATGAAAAAGATTTCCGTCCACTCGATGAAAATTGCGATTGTTACACATGTAAAAACTATACACGTGCTTACATTCGTCATTTAATTAAAGCCGATGAAATTTTAGGGCTTCGTTTGACGACGATTCACAACTTACACTTTTTAATCAATTTGATGGAGCAAATTCGTCAAGCAATTCGTGAAGATCGTCTCGGAGATTTCCGTGAAGACTTCTTTGAAAAATATGGTTACAATAAACCGAATGCAAAAAACTTTTAAGTCTAGTATAATAGAAAAGGAACGGAGGGGAAAAACATGCAAGAGTTTATCGGTGCTATTTTACCACTCGTCATCATCTTTGGTGTAATGTGGTTTATTTTAATTCGTCCAGCTCGTAAACGTCAGAAAGAGACGCAAGCGATGCAGGAAGCTCTTCGCAGCGGTGACGTTATTTTAACGATCAGCGGTGTAAAGGGAACAATTGAAGCAGTTGACGAAAATGCAGTACATTTACGTATTGCGAACAACGTCACAATCGAAATTGTCAAACAAGCAGTTGCAAGCGTCGTAGAGAAAAAAGAAGGAAATCAGACGACGTAAGAGGCAGAAAAGTCGGTCATACCGGCCGGCTTTTTGCCACCTTTTGACTACTTCTTGTGAAGGAGAGAAAGCGCAGTGACGAACTTATCTTTGTTTCATCAAGTAGAGCCAGCTCTCCGTAGCAAAGCGGAAGAGTTGCGTATGTATGAACAAGCGATTTGTCCAGAAGATGTATGGCATATTTGTCAAAATCAAGTATGGCAACAACAGACGGTCGAGGATCTTCCGATTCATCAAATCGTTCGTGATATTTTATCGATAACACCTGAACAATGGAACAATCAACGTACGACTTTGTCAGGCAATGATGTGACGCATGCACACCCCGAACTCAATGAAGAAGAACTCGAAGTATTACTTGCGCCACACGTATCCGAACAAGAAGATTAGTACATACGTACAATCAACATGCGAGCAGTCGTATGAGGAGGAAAATATATTATGAAAACGAGAGGTCGTATCGTCGCCTTTTTCTTACTCGTCGTACTCTTTTTTACGACGATTGGGATGACGTACAAACCGATTATAAAAGATGTTAATCTCGGCCTTGATTTACAAGGTGGATTCGAAGTTCTTTATCAAGTAGAACCACTCAAAGGGGACGAGGATAAAAAAATTACAGAGAAAGTCGTTAGTGATACAGCGGATGCATTAGGTAGCCGTGTCGACGTTCTCGGTGTTAGTGAACCGAATATTCAAGTAGAGTCGAATAACCGTATTCGTGTTCAATTAGCAGGTGTTGAAGACCAACAATCTGCGCGTGATTTACTTTCGACTCAAGCGAACTTAACATTCCGTGACTTTGAAGACAATCTCGTCTTAGACGGAAATGATTTAAAAGAAGGAAAAGCGCGTGAGAATTTCGATGAAAACGGTCATCCTGTCGTTACGCTCGAAATGAAAGATGCGAACAAGTTCGGAGAAGTAACAGCAGAAATTGCAAGTAAATATCCGAACAATATGATGGTTATTTGGTTAGACTTTGAAGAAGGTGTCGACTCGTTTGCAGAAGAAGTACAAAAAGAAAATCCGAAGTTTATTTCTGCACCGAGTGTAAAACAAGCGATTCATTCGTCTAACGTTGAAATTTCAGGAAGCTTCACAGTAGAAGAAGCGAAAAACTTAGCGGGTATTTTAAACGCAGGGGCATTACCTGTTCACTTAGAAGAAATTTATTCGACATCTGTCGGAGCGCAATTTGGTGAACAAGCATTAGATAAAACAGTGCTTGCGGGAATCGTTGGTATTTCACTGATTTTCATTTATATGGCGATTTATTATCGCGTGCCAGGACTTGTTGCAGTTGTAACACTTTCTGTTTACGTTTACATCATCTTACTCGTCTTTACATTGATCAACGGTGTTCTTACATTACCAGGGATCGCCGCACTTATGCTCGGGGTCGGTATGGCCGTTGACGCGAACATTTTAACGTATGAACGTATTCGTGAGGAATTACGTGTCGGAAAGTCTGTTAAATCAGCCTTCCAGACAGGTGCGAAAAACTCATTCACAGCGATTCTTGATGCGAACATTACGACATTGCTTGCAGCAGGAGTATTGTTCTTCTTCGGTACAAGTTCTGTTAAAGGATTCGCAACGATGTTAATCATTAGTATTTTAACGAGTTTCTTAACAGCTGTATGGGGTTCACGTTTACTCCTCGGATTACTCGTGAAAAGTGGAGTACTCGATAATAAACCGGGACTCTTCGGTATTTCGAAAGACCGTGTTCACCGTATTGAAGAAGGGGTCGATACGTTAGAGCTTACGACGAAATTCGACCGATTCGACTTCGTGAATACGCGTAAACGTTATTACACGATCTCAAGTATTTTATTAGTTGTGGGGCTCATTATGCTCGTCGTCTTTAAGTTAAACTTAGGAATTGACTTCTCAAGTGGTACACGAGTAGAAGTGATGTCAAAAGAACCGATTAAAGTCGAAGAGTTAGAGAAAAAAGTAGCCGATTTAGGTTATGAAGTAAGTGACACAGTCGTTTCAGGAGATAAAGGTGAAATTGGTGTTATGCGCTTCAAAGAGGAGTTCTCACAAGAAGAAGTGAAGACAATGAAGTCAGAACTCGGAGAAATCTACGGGTCTGAACCGAACGTATCGACAGTATCACCGACTGTTGGACAAGAGCTTGCGAAAAACGCAGTGAAAGCATTAGCGATTGCAGCGCTCGGAATTATCATTTACGTTGCCTTCCGTTTCGAGTGGCGCATGGGTGTCGCATCGATTATCGGTTTAATGCACGATGCGTTCTTCATGATTGCCCTCTTCAGTATTTTCCGTTTCGAAGTTGATATTACATTTATCGCAGCGGTCTTAACGATTGTCGGTTACTCGATCAACGATACGATCGTTACGTTTGACCGAATTCGAGAAAACTTAACGCGTATCGGACGGGTGAAAGATAAAGAGCGTCTAGCGGATATCGTGAATAAGTCTCTCCGTCAAACACTCGGACGTTCGGTAAATACTGTATTAACGGTTATCTTCGTCGTCTTAGCATTGATCTTCCTCGGAGCTGAACCGATCCGCCCATTCTCAATGGCGCTTCTCATCGGTTTACTTGCCGGAACATACTCATCGATCTTCATATCTGCACAAATTTGGTACGATTTAAAGAGTCGCCAATTAGATAAAGAAGGTCCGATTGATTCAAACAAAGAGAAGAAACAATGGGGTTCTGACGAGCCAGTTGTATAATTCGATGAACCACTTCCAAATAGGTGAAGGAACTCCTTCATACTTTCAGGAAGTGGTTTTTTGTTCTGTTTGATGATGAACTTTTCGTAGAATGTTCATCTGTCTGTCGTAATTACGCTTTCCTCATAGACGACGTGTAGGAAATTTCCAACGACATTCGAGACGGAATATGGTATCGTTTGAAGGAATAGAATTATAAGGAGAGACGTTTATGAAATATCAATGGACATGGATTTTAAGTTTGTTATTTGCCATCATTATAACGACATTTGCCATTATTAATATGAATCCGGTTCGTGTGAACTTTGGGTTCGGTTCTGTACAGTTCCCGCTTGTACTCGTTATTTTAGGTTCTGCGTTTATCGGATCAAGCGTCAGCGGGTTTTATGCATTATTCAAACATTTTGAATTGAAACGTACGACGAAAGAACAGAGCGAATATATTTTACAGTTAGAGCGTCAAGTAGAAAAGTACGAATATGATGCTCAACATGTTGATCGTCCTGTTGTTGAAATTGTAGGGGAAGAAGAGGAAGAAACGAAGGAAATTGTGCATCAAAGAAAGGGAGAATAACGATTGATACAGTCAAAAAAACAATGGGTTGTAAAACGTCCGGATGAGGCATTCGTTGAAGCGATTCAAGAGCGCTGTCAGTTACCAGCGATACACGCTAAAATTTTAGCTTCACGCGATTTTGAGTCTGTCGATGCGATTTGTGATTTTTTATCGATTGATGAAAAAGAGCCACATGATCCTTTTTATATGTACGGCATGGATGAAGCAGTAATGATGATCGATGCAGCTGTTGAAGAAGGAAAGAAAATTACTGTCTATGGAGATTATGACGCAGATGGTGTAACGAGTACGTCGCTTCTTTATCGAACGTTAGAAGAGATGGGAGCGAATGTTGATTACGCGATACCGAACCGTTTCATTCATGGATACGGACCGAATAAAGAGCTGTTTGATGAATTGATTGACGGAGGAACAGAATTAATTATTACGGTAGATAATGGGATTTCCGCAATTGATGAAATTCGCCATGCAAAAGAACGAGGGTGTGCGGTCATTTTAACGGACCACCACGAAATTGGGGAAGAGATGCCACCAGCGGACGTTATTTTGCACCCTCGTCATCCAGAAGGGGATTATCCATTTGGAGAATTAGCAGGTGTCGGAGTCGCGTTAAAATTATCACAAGCACTTGTACATGACACATTGGAACCATTCGTTGCATACGCTGCGATTGGAACGATTGCTGACCTTGTCCCTCTCGTTGGCGAAAACCGATGGATAGTTCGTCGAGGACTTGAAGCTATTCGTGCAGGGGCATTACCTGCGATTGAAGCATTTGCGGAATTGAAAAGTATACACGTTCGCGATATTCAAGAGGAAACTGTCGGTTTTCAAATTGGCCCACAATTGAATGCGCCAGGACGTCTCGGAGAAGCATCACTTGCAGTAAAAGGGTTGATTGCATCAACGAAAGATGATGCGCGTCCTATATTTGAAGAAATGACGCGTATTAATGAAGAACGAAAAGAATTAGTAGAAACTGCTTTTCAAGAAGCATTAACGATGATTGATGAAAATGACGTCCCTTCAGGAATTGTCGTGGCAAAAGAAGGATGGAATCCCGGAGTTGTCGGTATTGTAGCAAGTCGGATTGTTGAAGAGTTTCATCGTCCGACAATCGTTTTAGCGATCGATGAAGAAGCAGGTGTTGCTAAAGGATCCGCTCGAAGTATTCCAAATTTCCATTTGTTTAACCAGTTAACAGAAATGTCCCCACTGATCGCACAATTCGGTGGACACGAAATGGCTGCGGGGTTAACCGTATCATTAGAGCAGTTAGAAACGTTTCAAGTACGTTTTAATGAACGAGCAGAAGAACAATTGACGGAGGAAGATTTTATACCGAAAGTCGTTGTCGATGTACCTGTTACATTAGAAGAAATTACGGTCGAACATTTAGAATCGCTCGATGATTTACGTCCGTTCGGTGTCGGTTTTGAGCAACCTGTTTATTATATTGAAGATGTGCAGGCGATCAATATTCGTCAAATCGGTTCAGAGAAACAACATTTGAAGTTTCAATTGAAAGACGGACAAGAACAACTCGATGTGATCGGATTTAATGAAGGCAATATTGCAAATGAGATGACAGACGAGCTTCGTTGTTCAGTCATTGGAGAACTTGGAGTAAATGAATGGAATGGGAATAAAAACCCTCAATTAATTGTACGAGATATTAAAAGTGATGAGTGGCAATTGTTTGATTATCGAGGTATTCGAAAAGTACGTCGTTGGGCGCATCTCATTCCAGAAAATGCTGCGTGGCTTGCCTTCCGAGAAGAAACGATGAACGTATGGAAACCGAATATTGAAGCGACGACGTTGTATCGAGATTTCGCAGTGGAAGACTATCGAGGGAAAGCGCTCGTACTAATTGATTTACCACATAGTTTTGATGAATTGGCGACATTGATTTATCAAATGCAACCGTCTCGTATTTACGCGCATTTTTATATGCCACAATCTTATTATTATGAAGGTATTCCTTCGCGCGATGATTTTTCTAAATTGTATCGGACACTTCAGCGGAAAAACCCGTTTTATTTACAAGCAGATCGCGCAGTCGTTTTACGTCACTTCCGTTGGTCAGAAGATCATTTTAACTTCATGTTAGGCGTGTTTTTTGACTTGCAATTTGTTACGATAGAAGGAGATGTTGTGTCGTTACAACCCGCAACGAAAAAACAACTATCTGAAGCAAAAACATATCAAGAACGTGAGCGACTGATTCAATTAGAAGAGACGCTCGTATACGATCCTTCTTATAAATTGAAACAATTGTTTCAAACGTATTATGAAGGAGACGAAAGAAAGGAAGACTAGTAGTCATGAATTTGAAAGAGTATATTACGATAGTGAAAGATTATCCAAAAGAAGGTGTTAGTTTTAAAGATATTACGACACTGATGGATGATGGAAAAGCATATAAATATGCGACAGATGAAATTGTGAAATATGCAAAAGAAGTCAATGCAGATATTATCGTTGGCCCGGAAGCTCGAGGTTTTATTATCGGTTGTCCGGTCGCTTATGCACTAGAAGTCGGCTTCGCACCTGTTCGCAAACCGGGGAAACTTCCACGCGAGACGAAAGAAGTGGAATACGATTTAGAATACGGAACGGACCGACTCACGATGCATGCAGATGCGATTGAGCCGGGACAACGCGTCTTAATCGTAGATGACTTGCTTGCGACAGGAGGAACGGTGAAAGCGACGATTGATCTCGTTGAATCACTTGGTGGTGTCGTTGCGGGATGTGCCTTTTTAATCGAGTTAGCGTATTTAAATGGTCGCGAAAAAATTAAAGGTTATGACATTCATGCGATAATGACGTATGATGAGGAGTAATAGAAAACATTCTTTGCAATTTGCAAAGAATGTTTTTTCATAGGGAAAGAAGGGAGTTTTGCGGATGGCAAAAGATATGACAATTGAAGACGTACTCGATGTCGTTGCGACGTATATGAATGAAGAGAACGTACAATTTATTGAGCGTGCTTACATTGCTGCACGTGATGCGCATGAAGGACAATTTCGAAAGTCAGGGGAGCCCTACATTATTCACCCGATTCAAGTAGCAGGGATTTTAGCTCACTTACAAATGGACCCAGCGACAGTCGCTGCTGGTTTCTTACACGATGTCGTTGAAGATACACCTGTAAGTCGGGAGGACCTTGTCGAACAATTTAGTGAAGAAGTCGCTGAACTTGTAGACGGAGTAACGAAGTTAGATAAATTGAAATTTCGTTCGAATGAAGAAAAACAAGCAGAAAACCATCGAAAAATGTTTATCGCGATGGCGCAAGACGTGCGCGTCATTTTAATTAAGCTCGCGGACCGTTTACACAATATGCGAACACTTCATCACGTACCGAATGAAAAACAGAAACGCATTTCAGCAGAAACGCTCGATATTTTCGCACCTCTTGCTCACCGATTAGGAATATCGACGATCAAGTGTGAGTTAGAAGATACAGCGCTTCGCTATTTAAACCCGCAACAATATTATCG
>JASLGI010000065.1 GCA_030149685.1 Bacillaceae bacterium
GCGTATTATGGCTTTACTTCCATTCGTAGCAGAAGAAAGATAATACAATGTGGCTTTCAAACGAACTCATTTCGTTTGAAAGCCATTTTTTTATGGAGTGTGCGATAATGTTCTACTCATGTTACAATTTAACAATATGAATGAATCATCTGGCAGAGTAGAAGTTGTATATTCGTGCTCAATCACATAGCAAATGAGGAGGAAAAAGATGCCTTCGATGTTTCAACGGTTGATGCAATGGTTATCAGCCATTTTACTTATATTTGTCTTTTTAAAAGGTCCAGTTTATGGAGGAATCGCACTCCTTTTTCTTCCCTATAATATGATGCTTTATCGCTTCATTGCGAAAAGAAATGAAGTGTGGTCGTTCAGTTTACTCGTTACACTCGTTTCTGTCGTTCTATCATCTGTACCTGAAGGTGTTTTCGTTTTGACGAGTCTCGTGTCGGGTATATGGATGGGAGAATCTGTTCTAAAAGGTAAATCAAAGATTGATATTTACATTCAAGTTGCGTTTATTTGGATCGTCGGCACGGTTCTTTCATATGTATCAGCATTCGTCGTATATGGAGTGAACTGGCTCGAAAAGCTTCAGACTCATTTTTACAACAATGAGTCAGTCGTCATCGAGCTACTTCAATCTTTCAATGAAGACGACAAAGAAATCGCGACACTTGTTCGAGAGGGATTTTTATTTTATGAGCTCAGTTTTCCTACTTTATTTATTGTAGCGGCCTTTATCATCGCGTGGCTCGTTTTAACGATCGCGTTTACGTTTGGGAAATTATTAAAAATACCTTTTCCGAAGTTTCCAAAATGGTCTACGTTACAATTTCCGTTCTTGCTCGTTTTCGTCTACGGTGGGGTCTTACTCATTACGCTGTTTGGATCAGTAGAAGTCGGTTCCGATGCGCATGTTTTCTTGTTAAATAGCTCTCACTTATTAAAAATCTTATTCGTATTACAAGGGGTATCGTTTTTCCGATATGCGCTTGAAAAAGCGAATGCCTCGAAATTTATTACGTTGGTCGTCACATTGATCGCATTGTTGTTGTCGTCGATTACGGTATTGATCGGAATTTTAGATATCGGAATGCGACTGAGGGATTGGGTCGATCGTAAGGCGGACAATTGAGGGGATGATGGAATGGAACCAATTTTTCGAAAGCGTCCGATACGCTATCCGTTAGCTGGAATTTCAGCTGTCGGTTTACTAGCATCGGTCGCTTTACTTACAATCAACATATGGCTCGGAATCGCCGTTAGTGCACTGTTCACTGTATTGTTAAGTTTCGTTTGGCGAGCGGAAGAACAAACGTACGTACAAACTGAAAAGTACATCGTCTCGTTATCGCATCGAGTAGAACAAGCGGGAGATGAAGCGTTGCAGCAGTTGCCGATCGGAATCATTTTGTTTGATGAATACCGACAAGTCGACTGGGCAAACCGGTTCGCAGCCTCAATTTTTGAACGCTCTTCGCTAATCGGAGAGTCGCTCGAAGAGTTGTCAGATGCATTGACGACATTTGTCAAAAAGTCAGACGACGCTCAATCAAAAGTATTAACAATTGGAGAGTGCTACTACGATATTCAGTATCAACCGAATGAACGCCTCCTTTATCTGTTCGATGTGACGGAACAAGTGACCGTTCGCTCACTTTATGAAAAAGATCGAACGGTACTCGGTGTTCTATTAATTGATAACTATGATGAACTCGCTCAACGGATGGATGATAAAACGAAAAGCCAAATGAACTCCCATGTGACGTCTCTTTTAAACGATTGGGCGAAGCAAAACGGTATATTCATGAAGCGGATAGCACAAGATCGCTTCTTCATTGTTCTCAACGATGCGACCCTCGCTCAACTCGAAGAGACGAACTTTTCTATTCTTGACGTCGTTCGAGAACGAACGGCAGAGCAAACGTCCGGCTTGACGCTCAGCATTGGAATTGGGACAGGCTCGACTGAATTGATCGAACTCGGCGATTTAGCGCAGGCGAGTTTAGATCTCGTTCTTGGTCGAGGTGGAGATCAAGTAGCAATTAAACATATCGATGGGAAGTTGAAGTTTTTCGGTGGAAAAACGAATCCTGTTGAAAAGAGGACGCGCGTGCGTGCGCGAGTCATCTCACATGCGCTCCGAGATTTAATTCAAGGAAGTGACCAAGTGTTCGTCATGGGTCATAAAATGCCTGATATGGATGCTGTTGGAGCGTCGATCGGCGTACGTAAAATGGCTCTCATGAATAAAACACCAGGTTATGTCGTTATGAACTTCGATGAGTTAGATCCGAGCGTAACGCGACTTATGAAAGAAATTGAGCACGACCATCAGTTGTTTGAACATTTTATTACGCCCGAACAGGCGCTTGAAAAAATGACGGATCGTTCGCTCGTTGTCGTCGTCGATACGCACAAGCCGAGCATGGTCATTGATGAACGCGTCTTAGAAGCGTCAGAGAAGGTCGTATTGATCGACCATCACCGACGCAGTGAAGAGTTCATTGACCAGTCGATGCTCGTCTACATGGAACCTTATGCCTCAAGTACCGCTGAGCTTGTGACCGAATTGATTGAATATCAACCGAAACATGAAAAGCTAACGATGCTTGAAGCGACATCGATGTTAGCAGGAATCGTCGTCGATACGAAAAGCTTCACGTTGCGAACAGGATCTCGTACGTTTGAAGCGGCTTCTTATTTAAGAATGCATGGTGCAGATACGGTCCTTGTGCAACAATTGTTGAAGGAAGATATCGGTACTTATATGGAACGTGCTAAATTGATCGATGGCGTTACTGTACTCGATGACGGAACTGCGATTGCTAAAGGAGAAGAGGGACGAGTTTATGGACCGGTTCTCATCGCGCAAACAGCAGACATTTTGTTGTCGATGCTTGGAATCTCAGCATCTTTTGTAATTGCACCGCGAAAAGATGGTAAAATAGGAATTAGCGCCCGATCATTGGGTGAAATAAACGTACAGCGCGTGATGGAAGAATTAGGTGGGGGTGGTCATTTGACGAATGCTGCTTGCCAACTTCCAGTCGATTCAGTCGAAGAGGCTGAACAAAGACTACTCGCTGTACTAGAAAAAAGAGAAGAATCTGAAGGGGGAAACGATTCATGAAGGTAATTTTTACGGAGGATGTCAAAGGACAAGGAAAAAAAGGTGAAGTGAAAGACGTATCACCAGGTTATGCACAAAACTTTTTATTGAAAAACAACAAAGCGGTAGAAGCGACACCAGCGAACTTGAGCAAATTAGAAGGACGCAAACGCCGTGAACAAAAAGATGCTGCTGAAGAGTTGAAAGAAGCACAGCAGTTGAAAAAAACGATCGATGAATTAACGATTACGATGAAAGCGAAGTCAGGTGAAGGCGGACGTCTTTTCGGTTCAATTACAACGAAGCAAATTGCGCAACAGTTGAAAAAAGAAACAGATATTAAAGTAGATCGTCGTAAGATGGATCTTCCTGATGCGATCCGTTCGCTCGGACATACGAAAGTTCCAATTAAGTTACATCCAGAAGTGACAGCAACATTGACGGTCCACGTAGTAGAACAAGACTAAATTGAAATAAGG
>JASLGI010000169.1 GCA_030149685.1 Bacillaceae bacterium
TTATAAAGAACGAACGTTTCCGACCTCGTAAAATTGTTTTTCGTGTGAACGAATAACTGATATGATAGAAAGGAACAATTTGTTATTAGGGGGACGAAACAATGAATACACGGACACTTTGGTGGGTAGCCCTCATCGCAGTGAACGGTTTAACATTACCTTTACTTTATGAAATGGTATCGACACCGACTGATACAGGCTTAATGACAGCCTTCGTTTACGGAATGGCCGCTCTCGTCTGGATCGTCATGAACGTGACGATTTTCCACGTCTGGATTGCGATGTATAGTAAAGATGAATCGATGATCCGTTACGGATTCGGTTTCATCGTCGTACAATTAGCGAGTCTTTTATTTATGGTCGTTGTGAATCCAGAAAATTTTATCGCAAATATCGTATTAGGAGGCGTTCTCGTCGTTGCAGCAATCGCATTATTGACGACAATCGCCCGCAATCGATAAATCAAAGTCTAGTAACGATCAACGTTGCTAGACTTTTTTGATGTTTCAATTGATGAAAAGAAGTGAAAAATAATGAAAAAGAAGTGTACACTTTTTCGAGCGTCATTCGTTATATAGGTGAAAGGGGGAGGGGTCATGCGTTATGAGTCAATAGAACAACTATATGAAGAAAAAGCGCACATCATTTTTCGGTATTTAATGAAAACCGGTTGTCCGAAAGAAGATGCAGAAGATATTATGCAAACGACTTTTTCTAAAGCGATTGAACAGATGATTCATCTATCGTTCGATAATCCGAGCGCATGGCTTTTCCAAGTCGCAACGAATGCGTATTACGATTTATGTCGCCGCAATCGCGCGTACCCTTCTTTACACGTTGAACAGCAATTTATCGAACGAATGCAAAAAGAAACGAATGATATAGAAGAGTTCATGCTTCAAAAAGAGACGAAAGAAGAAATGAGTGCCCATTTACAACAGATGACTCCGAGTTATGCGCATTTACTTCTATTGAAATACGATGTCGGTTTAAGTTATGAAGAGATTGCCCTCATGCTGAATCGCTCGGTCGAATACGTTCGTACGAATTTATATCGAGCGCGTCAACAATTAAAGAAGCGAATGGAGGAAGAACGATGAAGGAACAATTTCCATTTTTAGAGCAAGAACAACTCGTTCAACATGCACGGAAGAAAAGTCGGCGAAAAATGATCGTTACGAGCATACTGACGATTTTTGTCGTCTTGACGATAGTCGGTGCGTTAAAATGGCAACTTACTGCTTATCATCTGCATAAACAAGCAGTAAAAGAAGAAGTGAAAGAAGAATTGTATGGAGGAAATCGGTACATGAGTCCGATTGAAAATACGGTCGGTTTATTTACAGCGACGAGTGAAGCTTATCGTTATGCGTTACTGAATGGAAAACCTGTCGGTGCGATGTATGTCGCTCTTCCCTATGAACGTCCCCTCACTTATTTTGAACCGCGCCCTTTTGAACGTTACCGAGTAACAGGGGAGAAAGTGATGCTCTGGTATCATCCGGAAACGAACTATCCGAGTGTTCCGAAAGAGTTGCCACAATATGCGTACCAAGAAGTGGCTCTTTCTTTTGACGATGCGTATACATTAGGAGAAGTGATGAGTGATTTACCAAAAGGAGTGACCGCTCGTTGGGGATGGGTGACTATCGATAAATTAGGTGATGAAGGAGAAGAAGGTCTTGAAAATGATCGTGCTTTAGGAATCGCCCTTTATAACAAAGGTGGCGAGAAGTATGACGATGCGCTTATGCAATTTAATGAGCATCTCGCCCTTTTATTAGAGCGTGATCGTACGTACTTTGAAGAGTTAAAAGACGTACAAGAGAAGGTCAACGGTATTCAACGAACAGAAGACGTACCGATAATCGGTCTCGTCGTCGAAGGAAAAAAAGAAGCTTTACAACAATTACAAACAATTCCATATGTACGCGCCATGAGTACAGGAATCGGAGAGGAAGTTTCATATGAACAATAAAAAATGGTATTGGGCATTATTCATTGTCACAGTACTCGTCGTCAATGTATTTGCATTTCCGATCGCCCTATTTTCATTATTCGGTACAGCTGAAGGAACGTCTATTTTTTCGCTTGATTATTTAATCGCAGCGGGTATTTTATTTTTAGCGAATGCCGTCAATATTCAACTGTTTTTATCGCTGTTACGTGGAGATGAGCGACTCGTTCGCGCAGGTTTCCTTCTCGTCGCACTCGAAGTACTCACATTGTTTTATACGTTAAATGTCGGTAGTATGCACAATATTGACTTGATCATTTTACTCGTCTTAGGAGTGCTCGGCGTCGTTCTTCTCGGGGGAGAAGTTACTCAACGTGTGAAAAACAACCGATAAAAGCGCACTAATTTACTAAAAAGAAAATGAAAAAGTTGAAAAATGAAAACATATCCTTTACAATGATAATCATTATCAGTGATAAGGAGAATGACAATGAACCATTCACACATTATTGATCAAATCATTAAAGAACGTCGTACGATTAAGAAGTTTAAAGAAGAACGTGTTCCGACAGAGGAAATAATTGATATTTTAGAAGTCGCAAAATATGCACCGAATCATAAAATGACAGAGCCTTGGCGTTTTATTCTGTTTCAAAAAGAACAGATGGCAACGTTTGCTGACGCATTTGAAAAAGCAGCGTTTCATAAACATGGAGAAGTACATGCACGTGCACAAGCAAAATCTGCTCACTACCGAGAAGATATTCCGATGACGCTCGTCGTTACAATGGAAGAATCAACAGATGAAAAAACGTGGGATGAAGATTTTGGCGCAGTAAGTGCCCTCATTCAAAACATTCAGCTCGCTGCATGGGCAAGAGGTATTGGTATGATTTGGCGTACAAACGAATACATTTACGAAGATGTGTTTAAAGAAGCAATCGGTGTTCAACCGAATGAACGTATCGTCGGTACACTAATGATCGGTTATCCTGACTTCATTCCACCAGCGAAAGAACGTACATCGATTCAAGAGAAACTAACGATTATTGAATAAGGTTAGACAGAGATATGATGAAGTTTGGTGAAAACCTGGAAAAATAAAAAGCTAGTATTCATTTACTCTAAAATAAACGGAATTGCGAGTATGAAACTTTTGATTATCGGTAGGAAACCTTTTAAAAAGAGTAACAATCGAGGGCACTCTTTAATAGAATTAAAGTTATCAAACTAAATTCTAAGGAGTGTCCTTAGATTAAAAAATTACAATGTAAATTAATTAGTTTTGCCAATCGATTTAGAAGTTACTTTACAAGGAAATGATATTTTTTCATTCAGTTTATTGTAGAAACCTTATTTCTTTATTTTAATATTTATACGTCATTTTTTCATTTTTTAAAATATGATTTCTGTTATCGGCTGTTTACCACAACCTGCTATAATATATAGACTTTTCCTAAGTTATCCATTACCATTAATGTAAGCGCTAACAAATAGGGGTGAAAGAATGATAGGTTTAATAGGAGCTTTAGTTATATTTTCAGTCGTTTTACTATTGATTTTCGGAAGAACGAATCCAATAGTAGGGTTAGTGGGGATACCTGTTATAGGAGCTTTAATTTTAGGGTATGGCTTAGTGGATATCAATACCTTTTTCACAGAAGGTTTAGATAAAGTGATATCTGTCGCGGTAATGTTTATTTTTGCGATTTTATTTTTTGGTGTAATGAATCACATAGGATTATTTGATCCTGTGATTAATACCGCAATAAAAATAACATTCCCCTGAGTTATTTTTAT
>JASLGI010000145.1 GCA_030149685.1 Bacillaceae bacterium
TCCCCTATACAATAGAAGGGTGAACGATTATATTGAGTATCGAATGAGGGAAAAAATAATCGGAATACGAGTAGAGGAAAGTAGGGACTAAACATCAATGACGAAATTTAATGATACGCTTTTACGTGCAGCAAAAGGTGAGAAAATCGAGCATACACCGGTTTGGTATATGCGACAGGCAGGACGTTCACAGCCAGAATACCGTAAGATTAAGGAAAAATATTCTTTAGAGGAAATTACACATCAGCCGGAATTATGTGCATATGTGACGAAACTTCCTGTCGATCAGTACGACGTGGATGGAGCGATTTTATATAAAGATATCGTAACACCACTTCCAGGGATCGGTATTGACGTGAAGATTAAGTCAGGGGTCGGTCCGGTCATTAGCAATCCAGTTCGTTCGGTACAAGATGTGAAAGATTTAGGCGAACTGTCACCGGAAGATGATATTCCTTTCGTATTAGATACGATTAAAATTTTAACGGAAGAACAACTCGATGTACCACTCATCGGATTTGCGGGAGCGCCATTTACACTTGCAAGTTATATGATCGAAGGTGGACCGTCAAAAGGGTATCACTTAACGAAATCATTTATGAAAAATGAACCTGTGGCATGGTTTACGTTAATGGATAAATTAGAAGAGATGACGGTGACGTATTTACGCGCACAAGTCGCAGCGGGTGCGAAAGCTTTCCAAATTTTCGACTCATGGGTTGGCGCATTAAGTGTGGAAGATTACCGTATTTTCGTAAAACCGACGATGACGCGTATTTTTGCGAAATTGCGTGACTTAAATGTACCGATGATTACATTCGGAGTCGGTGCGAGCCATTTACTTCAAGATTGGAATGAGTTACCAGTAGACGTATTAGGACTCGACTGGCGTACGTCAATCGAAGAAGCAGAGGCACTCGGCATTCGCCGTCCTGTTCAAGGGAATTTAGATCCATCCCTTCTTTTAGCGGATTGGCCGATTATTGAAGAAGCAGCAAAACGTATTATTGAGCAAGGTGCTGCACACGGGAAAAACGGAAGCCATATTTTCAACTTAGGTCATGGTGTGTTCCCAAGTGTTGACCCAGCAACATTACAACGTCTCACAGCATTTATTCACGAATACAGTGCGCAAGTGCGTAGTGAGCAGTAAAAATTAAGGGGGAGTAAGGATGGCTAAACGAACAGTAGGGTTACTCGTCATGGCGTATGGAACACCATACTCAGACGAGGACCTCGTACCTTATTACACACATATTCGACGCGGGCGTCCACCAGCGCCTGAGCAAGTCGAAGACCTCCGTAATCGATATGATGCAATTGGCGGTATTTCGCCACTTGCATCGATTACGAAAGATCAAGCAGAAGCGCTCGGTGCACGAATGAATGAAGTGCAAGATGACGTAGAGTTTAAAGTGTATGTAGGATTGAAACATATTACACCATTTATTGAAGAAACGATTGAAGAGATGGCAAAAGACGGGATTAAAGAAGCGGTATCGATCGTGTTAGCGCCACATTTCTCAACGTTTTCTGTGAAGTCTTACAACGGTCGAGCAAAAGAAGAAGCAGCTTCTTTTGGAATCGATTTAGTATCTGTAGAAAGTTGGTACGATGAGCCGAAATTTATTCAATATTGGGCCGATGCAATTCGCGATACGTTCGATGAAATGACAGAACGCGAATATCAAAATGCGTGTCTCATTATGTCTGCTCACTCATTACCAGAGAAGATTTTACAAATGGGAGACCCGTATGTAAAACAACTCGAAGAAACGGCACGCCTCATTTCTGAAGCGACATCGATCACGACGTATGAAATCGGTTGGCAAAGTGAAGGAAACACACCAGACCCGTGGATCGGTCCAGACGTGCAAGATTTAACGCGCGACTTACACGAGCGCCATTCATATGATGCGTATGTGTATGCGCCCGTCGGTTTCGTTTCCGATCACTTAGAAGTACTTTATGACAATGATTATGAATGTAAAGTTGTTTGTGATGAAGTAGGAGCTGCGTATTACCGTCCGGAGATGCCAAATACGCATCCGTTATTTATCGATGCGATGGCAGATGCTGTGATGAAAAAATGGCAAGAGATTAAATAAAGGAATGTGATGAAAACTATGGACGAACAACGAAGACAAGTCGCAATCGTCGGTGGAGGAATTACAGGGCTAGCCGCTGCTTTTTATTTGCAAAAAGAAGTACGCGCGCATCAATTGCCAATCGATATTACATTGATTGAAGCGGATGAGCGTCTCGGTGGGAAAATTGAAACGGTTCGTCGAGACGGGTTCGTCATTGAACGCGGACCGGATTCGTTTTTAATTCGTAAGCAGTCGATGGAACTTCTCGCACGCGAGCTCGGAATTGAAGAAGAGCTCGTACGCAACGCGACAGGACAAGCATTTATTTTGTTACATAATGAATTGCACCCGATCCCGGGGGGTTCTGTTATGGGGATTCCGACAGAAGTGACGCCGTTTTTAGAGACGGAGTTATTTTCTTGGAAAGGGAAGCTTCGCGCAGCGGGAGACTTTTTACTTCCACGTTCCAATGCTTCGATGCAAAAAGAAGATCAGCCAGTAGGACCATTTTTCCGTCGTCGTTTCGGCAATGAAGTCGTTGAAAATTTAATTGAACCGTTATTATCAGGTGTGTACTCAGGTGATATTGATTACATGAGTTTACAAGCGACATTTCCGCAATTTGTTGAAATGGAGAAAAAGCACCGTAGTTTAATGATCGGTTCACGTAAATCACGCTCCAAACGTTTACCGCAAAAAGACAGTCATAGCGCAAAAAAATCAGGGGCTTTCCATACGTTTCGTAACGGTCTTGAAACGATCGTTGAAGCGTTAGAAGAGCAATTGACAGATGTGCGCATTCTAAAAGGACGAGGTGTGACAGATGTAGCTCGCCAAGACGATCGAATGACGGTGACGCTTCAAGGAGGAGAAACTCTCATTGCAGATGATCTCATTATGACGACTCCTCACCGCGTAACCGGCAATATTTTTGCTCGCCATAACATATTACAAGAAGTGGCGACAATTCCGACTTCATCTGTTGCGACGATTGCGCTCGCTTTTGATGAAGATCAAGTCGTACAAGAGCAAAATGGTACAGGTTTCCTCGTCTCGAAGAAAAATGACTACAATATTACCGCATGTACGTGGACGAATAAAAAATGGCCGACGACGACACCGGAAGGAAAAGTTCTCCTTCGTGCATTCATCGGTCGAATCGGAGAGGAACATCTCGTCGATGAACCAGATGACGTCCTCGTCGATATGGCACTGACTGATTTGAAGAAAATCTTCACGATCACAGGAGAGCCAGACTTTTCAATCGTCACACGCTGGAAAGATGACCGCCCGCAATACCGCGTCGGTCATAAAGAACGAATCGCTCTCGGGCGTCAGCAACTTGCTGAAAAATTCCCGAACGTTTATTTAGCAGGAGCTTCTTACGATGGCGTCGGATTACCTGACTGTGTCGACCAAGGAGTCGCTGCGATTCAACGTGTATTACAACAGATCAATGAATAAAAAACACTCCGTTTCTTTCTCATTCAAAGGAACGGAGTGTTTTGATGTTTCTTTCATGAACGCACAAAAAAACCGTTCGTTTTCCCGACGAACGGTTTTGGTGAGAAAAAGGTCCCCACTCCTTTTCCTCTTGGGCACATTCTCTGGAAAGAATGTGTACTTGAACTGTTTTGAGTAGCTTTCAAAAGAAATGAATCTTGAGTGATAGTTAGTCGTTAAGCGAAAGAAA
>JASLGI010000258.1 GCA_030149685.1 Bacillaceae bacterium
GGGTCAAAAAATTAATCCAAACGGTTTACGAGTAGGTATTATTCGTGACTGGGAATCACGTTGGTATGCAGAGCATGACTACGCTGATCTCTTACACGAAGACTTAAAGATCCGTGAGTTCATTGATGAACGTTTAGCAGATGCATCAGTTTCAACAGTTGAAATCGAGCGTGCTGCAAAACGTATTAACATTACAATTCACACTGCGAAGCCAGGTATGGTGATTGGTAAAGGTGGTTCTGAAGTAGAAGCACTTCGCGAAAGCCTTAACGCACTCACTGGCAAACGTGTACACGTGAATATTGTAGAAATTAAACGTCCTGACTTAGACGCTAAATTAGTTGCAGAATCAATCGCAGAACAATTAGAGAACCGTGTATCATTCCGTCGTGCACAGAAACAAGCAATTCAGCGCACAATGCGTGCAGGTGCAGAAGGTATTCGTACACAAGTATCTGGTCGTTTAGGCGGAGCAGACATTGCTCGTCGTGAACAATACAGTGTAGGAACGGTTCCACTTCATACTTTACGTGCAGACATCGATTATGCACACGCAGAAGCAGACACAACATACGGTAAGCTTGGCGTAAAAGTATGGATCTATCGTGGAGTTGTACTTCCTACGAAGAAGAACTCTGAGGAAGGAGGCCAATAATATGTTAATGCCGAAACGCGTTAAGTACCGTCGTGTATTCCGTGGAAAAATGCGCGGGAAAACAAAAGGCGGAGCTACTATTGAATTTGGAGACTACGGTTTACAAGCTTTAGAACCATCATGGATCACTGCTCGTCAGATCGAGTCAGCACGTATTGCGATGACACGTTTTATGAAACGTGGCGGTAAAGTATGGGTAAACATTTTCCCACACAAACCATATACGAAAAAGCCTCTTGAAGTCCGAATGGGTTCAGGTAAAGGGGCCGTCGAAGGATGGGTCGCAGTAGTTAAACCAGGTCGCGTTATGTTTGAAATCGCAGGGGTACCAGAAGAAACAGCTCGTGAAGCACTTCGCCTTGCAGGACATAAGCTGCCAATCAAAACGAAATTTGTAAAACGAACAGAAATTGGTGGTGAATCTAATGAAAGCTAATGAAATCCGTGAGTTAACAAACGCAGAGATCGAGCAGAAAGTACAATCACTGAAAGAAGAGCTTTTCAACCTTCGCTTCCAATTAGCGACAGGGCAATTAGAAAACACAGCACGCATCAAACAAGTACGTAAAACGATTGCGCGCATGAAGACTGTCATCCGTCAAAGAGAAATCAGTGAAAATAACTGATAAAGGAGGTTGCAACTAATGGCAGAACGTAACCAACGTAAAGTATATACAGGACGCGTTGTATCTGACAAAATGGATAAAACGATCACTGTAGCTGTTGAAACACAAAAACAACACGCATTATACGGTAAACGTTTAAAATATACGAAAAAGCTCAAAGCACATGATGAGCAGAACACTGCAAAAGAAGGCGACATCGTTCGCGTAATGGAAACACGTCCATTATCAGCGACAAAACGATTCCGTCTCGTAGAAATTGTAGAAGAAGCAATCATTATCTAATGATTGACAAATAGAAAAACAGTCCGAGGGGAGGTAGCCTCTAATGATCCAACAAGAGAGTCGTATGAAAGTTGCCGACAACTCTGGTGCACGTGAGGTTTCAACGATCAAAGTTCTAGGTGGAACAGGTCGTAAATCAGCGAACATCGGGGACATCGTTGTATGTTCAGTTAAAAAAGCAACACCAGGTGGAGTTGTTAAAAAAGGTGAAGTAGTTAAAGCTGTTATCGTTCGTTCGAAAACAGGAGTTCGCCGTGATGATGGTTCATACATCAAGTTTGATGAAAACGCATGTGTCATCGTTCGCGATGATAAAAGCCCACGTGGAACGCGTATTTTCGGACCAGTTGCACGTGAATTACGTGACAACGACTTCATGAAAATCATTTCACTCGCTCCAGAAGTTCTTTAATTCGCATGTAAGTGCAATGTCAAGGAGGTGCGAACAAATGCACGTAAAAAAAGGTGATAAAGTGATGGTCATCACAGGGAAAGATAAAGGCAAAACAGGAGTAATCCTCGCAGCATTCCCTAAAAACGATCGCGTTCTCGTTGAAGGTGTCAACGTTGTGAAAAAGCATACAGGACCGAGCCAAATGAATCCACAAGGTGGAATCGTTGAAGAAGAAGCTCCGATCCATGTATCAAACGTCATGCCACTTGACCCGAAAACAGGAGAGCCTACACGCGTAGGTTACAAAGTAGAAGATGGCAAAAAGATTCGAATTGCTAAAAAATCTGGCGAAGCGCTAGATAAGTAATCTGATTTGAAAGGAGGACCTACTTTAAGATGAGCCGTTTAAAAGAAAAATTCCAACAAGAAATTACACCTGCTCTCATGAGCAAGTTTGAATATAGCTCAGTCATGCAAGTGCCAGAAGTACACAAAGTTGTTATCAACATGGGTATTGGCGATGCGGTACAAAACGCAAAAGCACTTGATGCTGCAGTTGAAGAATTAACATTAATCTCTGGTCAAAAACCAGTAGTAACAAAAGCGAAAAAATCAATTGCTGGTTTCCGTCTTCGTGAGGAAATGCCAATTGGTGCAAAAGTGACTCTCCGTGGAGAGCGTATGTATGAATTCTTAGATAAGTTAGTCTCAGTTTCGCTTCCACGTGTTCGTGACTTCCGTGGAGTTTCAAACCGTGCATTCGACGGTCGTGGAAACTACACATTAGGTATTCGCGAGCAGCTTATTTTCCCTGAGATCGACTATGACAAAGTGAACAAAGTACGAGGAATGGATATCGTTATTGTAACAACAGCTGAAACAGATGAGGAAGCTCATGAGTTGTTAAAACAAATGGGTATGCCGTTCCAAAAATAATGTAAGGGAGGCGACAATGTGGCTAAAAAATCAATGATTGCAAAGCAACAGCGACCACAGAAATTTAAAGTACGTGAATATACACGTTGTAAACGTTGTGGACGTCCACATTCTGTCTATCGTAAATTTATGCTTTGCCGTATTTGTTTCCGTGAGTTAGCATATAAGGGACAAATTCCTGGCGTTAAAAAAGCAAGCTGGTAATCCCCTAATTTGGGAAGGAGGTAAATAGTGAAATGACTATGAGTGATCCAATTGCAGATATGCTTACACGCATTCGTAACGCGAACATGGTTCGTCACGAACAGCTTGAAGTACCTGCTTCAAACATGAAACGACAAATTGCAGAAATCTTAAAAAATGAAGGATTCATCCGCGATGTAGAATACATCGAAGATGACAAACAAGGTATCATCCGCATTTTCTTAAAATACGGTCCAAATGAAGAACGCGTAATCACAGGATTAAAGCGTATTTCTAAACCAGGACTTCGTGTTTACGCTAAAGCGGACGAAGTACCACGTGTATTCAACGGTTTAGGTATCGCACTTGTTTCTACATCACAAGGTGTTGTATCTGATAAAGAAGCACGCGCTAAACAAGTCGGCGGAGAAATCGTCGCTTACGTTTGGTAATTACTGATAAATTGAATGGAGGTGCAGTAGTATGTCACGTATTGGAGATCGTCCAATCGCATTCCCAGAGGGTGTAACAGTTGACGTTGCAGCAGGTAACGTAGTAACAGTTAAAGGCCCAAAAGGGGAACTTACACGAGCATTAGATGCTGAAATGAAGTTAGAAAAAGGTGAAGATGCGATCGTTGTACAACGTCCATCTGATTCGAAAAAACACCGTGCAATGCACGGAACGACACGTTCACTTTTAGAAAACATGATCACAGGTGTTTCTAAAGGATTTGAAAAAGTACTTGAACTCGAAGGAGTTGGGTACCGTGCACAATTAAAAGGTGATACTCTCGTACTTAACTTAGGATATTCACACCCAGTTGAATTTAAAACTGAAGAAGGTATGGAAATCGAAGTACCAGAGAACACGAAAGTCATCATTCGCGGAATTAGCCGTGAGCGTGTAGGAGCTCTTGCTTCTAACATTCGTCAAGTACGTCCACCTGAGCCGTACAAAGGAAAAGGTGTTCGCTACGCAGGAGAGCACATCCGTCGTAAAGAAGGTAAAACAGGTAAATAATGCTAGATAGCATTCGGAAGGAGTGACTACGATGATTAAGAAAATCAATAAGAACGCTAGCCGTAAAAAACGTCATACGCGTGTTCGCTTAAAAGTAAGTGGCACACCTGAGCGTCCACGTTTAAACGTATTCCGTTCAAACAAACACATCCAAGCACAATTAATCGATGATGTGAACGGAGTAACAATTGTTAGCGCGTCTACAAAAGATAAAGATTTCAAAGGCGAATCTACATCGAATAAAGAAGCAGCTGCATTAGTTGGCGAAATGATCGCTAAACGAGCTGTAGATAAAGAAGTCACTGAGGTCGTATTTGACCGCGGTGGATATGTTTTCCACGGTCGCGTAAAAGCATTAGCAGACGCTGCACGTGAGAACGGATTACAATTTTAATCGAGGGAGGGACACTAAACTACCATGCGTCAGAATAAAAAGAAACG
>JASLGI010000254.1 GCA_030149685.1 Bacillaceae bacterium
AGTGTTAGATTTGCCAAACTTAATTGAAATTCAGACGGCATCTTATGATTGGTTCTTAAACGAAGGAATCCGTGAGATGTTTCGGGATATTTCCCCGATTGAGGATTTCACAGGAAATCTTGCATTAGAATTTGTCGATTATAAATTAGAAGAACCGAAGTATCCAGTTGAAGAAGCAAAAGAAAGAGACGTCACATACTCTGCACCGCTTCGTGTGAAAGTACGTTTACACAACAAAGAAACCGAAGAGGTAAAAGAGCAAGAAGTATTCATGGGTGATTTCCCACTCATGACAGAAACAGGGACGTTTATTATTAACGGAGCAGAACGTGTTATCGTTTCTCAGCTCGTACGTTCACCAAGTGTGTACTACAACGAGAAAGTAGATAAAAACGGAAAACGCGGACTTGAATCAACAGTGATTCCAAACCGCGGTGCTTGGTTAGAATACGAAACAGACGCAAAAGACGTCGTCCATGTTCGTATCGACCGCACACGTAAATTGCCGATTACTGTTTTACTCCGTGCGTTAGGATTTTCATCAGATCAAGAAATTATCGATCTGATCGGAGATAATGAGTTTTTACGCAATACACTTGAAAAAGATAATACAGAAAATGCTGATCGTGCTTTACTCGAGATTTACGGTCGTCTCCGTCCAGGTGAGCCACCGACTCTTGAAAGTGCGAAAGGTCTTTTACAATCTCGATTTTTCGATCCACGCCGCTATGATTTAGCACGTGTCGGTCGCTACAAAATGAATAAAAAGCTCCATTTACAAAACCGTCTATTCAACCAACGTATCGCAGAGACGATCGTTGATCCTGAAACAGGAGAAATTATTATTGAAGATGGAGAAATTATTGATCGTCGTAAGCTTGATAAACTCATTCCTTTATTTGATGAAGGTCTCGCTTCAGAAGAGCTCGCTCTTTCAGGAGGCGTTTTAGATGAGCCGATGACGATTCAATCGGTAGATGTGTATGCACCAAAAGGTGAAGAAGGTCAAATCATTAAAGTGATTGCAAATGATAACGTGGACCCTGAAGTGAAATCAGTAACACGTTCAGATATCGTAGCTTCAATTAGCTACTTCTTCAACTTACTTCACGGCATCGGACATACAGACGATATCGACCATTTAGGAAACCGTCGTTTACGTTCAGTTGGTGAGTTATTACAAAACCAATTCCGTATCGGACTTTCACGTATGGAACGTGTCGTAAAAGAACGTATGTCAATCAATGATACGAAGTCACTCGTACCACAACAGCTCATTAATATTCGACCAGTAATTGCGTCGATCAAAGAGTTCTTTGGTAGCTCTCAATTATCACAATTCATGGACCAGACAAACCCACTTGCAGAGCTTACGCATAAGCGTCGATTATCTGCGCTTGGACCTGGTGGTTTAACACGTGAACGAGCTGGTATGGAAGTGCGTGACGTTCACTACTCTCACTACGGACGTATGTGTCCAATTGAAACGCCAGAAGGTCCGAACATTGGACTGATCAACTCATTATCAACATATGCGAAAGTCAATGAGTTTGGTTTCATTGAAACACCATATCGTCGAGTAGATCCAGAAACAGGCCGCATTACAGACCGTATCGATTATTTAACAGCAGACCTTGAAGATAACTATATCGTTGCGCAAGCGGATGAACCGTTAAATGAAGATGGTTCATTTGCAAACGAAGAGGTCGTAGGACGTTTCCGTGGAGACAACAGTGTATTCAAACGAGAAACTGTCGACTACATGGACGTTTCACCAAAACAAGTCGTATCTGCTGCGACAGCGTGTATCCCATTCCTTGAAAACGACGACTCGAACCGTGCGTTAATGGGAGCGAACATGCAACGTCAAGCAGTACCATTACTGATTCCACGTTCACCGTTAGTCGGTACAGGAATGGAATACGTATCAGCACGTGATTCAGGTGCAGCAGTCCTTTCAAAATATGAAGGAATTGTTGAGTACGTAGCCGCTAATGAGATTCGCGTTCGTTCAATCGAAGAAGTGGATGGTCAAGAGATTCAAGGTGACTTAACTGTTTACCGTTTAGAAAACTTCGTCCGCTCTAACCAAGGAACATGCTATAACCAACGTCCGATCGTATCAGTTGGCGATCGTGTACAAAAAGGTGACGTATTAGCAGACGGACCATCGATGGAACTCGGAGAGCTCGCACTCGGTCAAAACGTTTTAACAGCGTTCATGACTTGGGACGGCTACAACTACGAGGATGCGATCATTATGAGTGAGCGTCTCGTAAAAGATGATGTTTTCACATCGATTCATATTGAAGAATACGAATCAGAAGCACGTGATACGAAACTCGGTCCAGAAGAAATTACTCGCGACATTCCAAACGTCGGAGAAGAAGCGCTTCGTAACTTAGATGAGCGTGGAATCGTCCGAATCGGAGCTGAAGTGCGCGATGGCGATATTCTCGTCGGTAAAGTAACACCTAAAGGGGTTACAGAATTAACGGCAGAAGAACGCCTCTTACACGCAATCTTCGGAGAGAAAGCACGTGAAGTACGTGATACGTCACTTCGTGTACCACACGGAGCAGGCGGAATCGTTCACGACGTGAAAGTATTTAACCGTGAAGACGGTGACGAGCTTTCACCAGGAGTGAACCAACTCGTACGCGTTTATATCGTGCAAAAACGTAAAATTTCAGTCGGAGACAAAATGGCAGGTCGTCACGGTAACAAAGGGGTTATTTCCCGAATCTTACCTGAAGAAGATATGCCACACTTACCAGATGGTACACCGATCGACGTTATGTTAAACCCTCTTGGGGTTCCATCACGTATGAATATCGGACAAGTACTTGAGCTTCACTTAGGTATGGCTGCGCATAAATTAGGCATTCATACAGCGACACCAGTATTTGACGGAGCGACAGAAGATGATGTTCTCGATATTATGGATGAAGCTGGTATGGCTCCAGATGGAAAAACAGTCCTTTATGACGGACGTACAGGTGAACCATTCGATAGCCGTGTATCTGTAGGTATGATGTATCTCATCAAATTATCTCACATGGTAGACGATAAAATTCACGGACGTTCAACAGGACCTTACTCACTCGTTACACAACAGCCACTCGGAGGTAAAGCACAATTCGGTGGACAGCGTTTCGGTGAGATGGAAGTATGGGCACTTGAAGCTTACGGTGCAGCATACACATTGCAAGAGATTTTAACAGTAAAATCAGATGACGTCGTCGGACGTGTGAAAACATATGAAGCGATCGTTAAAGGGCAAAGTATTCCGAAACCGGGTGTACCGGAATCGTTTAAAGTTCTTATTAAAGAGTTACAAAGTTTAGGACTTGATGTAAAAATGCTTTCAGCTGATTTTGAAGAAATTGAAATGCAAAATGACGATGATGAGCAATTATCCAACTCGATGGATTTAGTAGATAAAAAAGATCAACCCGTATCGTAAGAAGAATGCAGAGGTAAGTTCGCTTACCTTCTGCCTTTCTTCACCTTTAAAAGGAGTACGATGAACCGAATAAACTGACTTCGGGGATTGCCTAATTTTTTAGGAATCTCGGTACTAACGTGTCGAGTAGTTCAAGGGAGATAAGACTAATAGGGAGGTAGGCTCCTTGATTGATGTAAACAACTTTGAATATATGAAAATTGGACTCGCGTCACCAGATAAAATTCGCTCTTGGTCTTACGGAGAAGTAAAGAAACC
>JASLGI010000192.1 GCA_030149685.1 Bacillaceae bacterium
GTTCAATACTTCAATATCTTGAATTTTTGGTTCAACAATTTCTAATTTCGGTACTTCGACTTTGACCTTCATTTCTTTTACGATATTCGGTGTTTTCGCTGTGTCTTTTACATTCGTAAGTACAACGTCTGCTTCTTTCTTATCCGTTAATTCATAGTTAATGAGTAACTGCTTTTTCGCTTTAGGATCCATCTTATATTGATCGCTTGCAATCACTTTTCCATTTACTAATATTTTTTCTGGTTTCTCTTTTAATAACTCGTTAAAGTGAAGAACGATTTTTCCATCTTTAAATTCTGAATGAACGACTGCTGGTGGTTGTTTATCTTGATACGTATACGACTCTGAATAAGGCGTTGTTTTTACGTTCGCTGTTGTCGTCTCAATCGCTTTTACTTCGTATAAACCTTTCGCTGTTTCTAATGTCTTTTGACTATCTTGACCGAACTGAAGAACAACGGTCTTGTCATTTTTTAAATAAACGTAGTCCGGTGTTAACCCATTCACTTTATAATTTTCTTTCTTTTCTGCTGATGCTTTTTTCAGCGGTACAGAAAATTGAATTTCCGTTTCATACGGGCTATTTAAAAATAGTTTTGTAATTTTTGCTTGTTCTTGCGGTTTTGTTGGCTTTTTATCAAGTGTTGCACTCTTATGAAGGAAAATGGCAAAGTCTCCACGTTTGATCGGTTCGTTCGTACCGAACTTCTCTTTGCTCATTCCGTTTGTAATATTGTGCGCAACCATCGCTTTTACTGCTTCTGTATAACGGTTTCCTACATCTTTAAACGTTAATTGTTTATCACCTTTGAGTCCATAAGCACGTTGTAAAATAATCGCCATTTCACCACGCGTAATTTTATCATCCGCACCGAAACGTTTATCTGTTTTTCCGTTAATGATTCCTTTTTCCTTTAATGCGTTAACAGCTCCTTGTGCACGTTTTGGCACGTCTGTAAATCCAGCGGGTTTTGCGTTTTTCGTATCAAGCTTCAGCGCTTTAGCAATCATTACCGCTGCGTCAACACGTGTAATTTGTGCCTCTGTTCCAAACTTATCTTTTGCTACACCTTGTGTCACATTGTTTGCAACTAAATAATTTACTGCTTCTTTGTAACGATCTGATACATCTGTAAATGTCGCAGCATGAACAGGTGCCGCAACTGCAGTTACTGCCATTGCTCCTGCAACTGTAGCTGCAAGAAATGTATTTTTCTTATTCATATAAAGACCTTCCTTCTCTTATTTTTATATCCTTCTTACCTTTAATATACGATAAGTCACAGAAAAAAACTATTCATTAAGAAAAACTCAAAAAATATAAGTCTACAGTCTTCTTTTTTCTCCTTTATTTAACATAAGAAAAGTTTTCCCTCTACCTACTATTATATAACTAACAAACAATTCGTGTAAAATAATAACAGACACTCGAAATGGTTCAACCATTCAAGTGTCTGTATCTCTACAAATAGTTCCTTCAACATCTTTTCTCTATCGTTTTACCGTTCATAAGACCACGTTTGTTGATACAATGGCCAATCGATCGACTGTAAAGCTTTGCGGTGAGGATGTGGAATTGCAAGCTCTTTCAATGCCCCAAACAAGCTCCCGAGAAAACTTGCTTGGGAAGTAGATAGCGAGCCTCATGTCTTGCATGCAAATCCGGAGGAATTATGTGAAAAGCCCAACATATAGAACCAAAAATAAAAGATGTCTGAGATTTCTCTCAAACATCTTTTACCTTTTTATAATTCTTTGTCTTCTTTTAAATCTTCAATTGAATCAATATCTACATATGCCGGTACAACGAGTCCAATTTTGACACCTGTCATATTCGTTCCTAATTCTTCAAATTGGCCATCAAACTTCTCTGCATACGTTGCGTGCGTCACAGGTAACCACGCAGCAAGTGTTGCGTCAGCACTTCCATCAGCAATCGCTGTCCACATCGGACCAGCCTCTACTTGTGTCAACGTCACGTCAAAGCCCATTTCCTCTAATACGAGCTTCATTACATTATGGCTGGCAATTTCACTATCCCATGCAACATAAGCTAAGTTGATTTTATCACCATCTACCTTTTCCACACCATCTGTCCACGTCGCAACGACCTCTTCGTTTTCATCGATCCATTGTTGAGCAGCTTCTTCTTCACTCATACCATCTTCAATATCGCCCATCACTTGACCCATATCATCTTCTTCCCAAGCGAAGTTCGATAAAATCGCATGTGCTTCTGGCAAATCTTCTTTGAAACCTGTACGAGAAATTGAACGAATTTCTTCTTCTCCACCGTAAGATTCTTTCGGATCCTCTAAATATTTTAAGTCGAACTTCGCAAACTTCCAATGCGGTGTCCAACCTGTAATAATAATTGGTTGCTCTTTATCATAGGCTTTTTTCAAAGCTGCTGTCATCGCTGCACCTGAACCTGTCGTTACTTCCCACTCATCCAATTCATAATCTTCTAATGCGCGATCTGTCGCTTCCATAATTCCTGCACCTGGGTCAATTCCTGTAATTTTATATTCTGTTGCTTCTCCAATCGTTTTTCCTTCAACAGAAACCT